>DATNOY010000091.1:0-2286 GCA_036703495.1 Coleofasciculaceae cyanobacterium | reverse complement strand
AAGCTGAGCCAAATTACTGAAGATCATACCTGGGTGGCGCGGGCGATGCGCATGGGCGATATCACGCCGGATCAAGCTCGTGTTCATCCTTGGCGGCATATTTTGTCAAAATGCCTGGGGCGAGAAGACCTTCGGCAAATTGATGTGCAAACTTTTGATTTGCAACCTAACGATCGCATTCTTCTCTGTAGTGACGGTTTAACCGAAGAGTTGTCTGATCATTTGATTGCTCATCATTTAAAAACGATTCGATCGTGCGATCGGGCGGCTGTGGCGTTAGTCAATGCGGCTAAAGAAAAGGGTGGACGCGATAACATCACGGTCGTGATCGTGGCATTCGACGACGCAGTGTTTGCCGACGAGTAGAGTTTGCCAATGGTTGGACAACGGGATGCTCTCCGTTTCGTCGTGATCAACCTGGGGGTGTCACTCTCTAGCAATTTTTAGCTAAGTCCAGTCCAGATGAGTCAAGTCCAGATTATTTTGAAAGCCTCACTCGACGAGGCTTTCAAAATAATCTGGTTTTAGCCGAGGGCACACCCCTATCAACAACCTTGCATAACGCTTTTGCGTATAACGCTTTTGCTCAACAAGGCTAGCTCTTGCCTTCTCCTTCTCCCTCTTCTACCGACTCACCTCCCACCACCACATTGCGAATGCGCAAGCTAGGGCCGCCACACCCAACAGGTAAGCCGCTCTGTCCCCCTTTGCCGCAACCGCCCGACTCGTCCCAGTGAAAGTCATCGCCGATCGCTTCAATATCCGCTAGGGTCGTGAACACATTGCCAGAGAGGTTGACATCGCGCACCGGTTCAGCGACTTTGCCATCTCGAATCATCCAAGCTTCTCCGGCCGCAAAGGTAAACATTTCACCATTGGTCATGCCGCCCAGCCAGTTGCGGGCATAGACGCCTTCTTTGATGCCATCAAATAGATCGGCAACAGGAGTTGTGCCGCGTTCAATCCAGGTGTTAGTCATGCGGACGAGCGGCGGGTAGTGGTAGCTCAGGCAACGGGCATTGCCAGTAGGAGCTTCGTCCAATTTGCCCGCCGTTTCACGAGAATGCAGCCGCCCCACCAAAATGCCATCTTTAATGAGCTGTGTGGTAGCAGCAGGGACGCCTTCATCATCGTAGTAGTAGCTGCCTCGATGACCTTCAGGCGCAGCACCGTCAAAGATTTGTAGCTCTGGAGAACCGAACCGACGTCCCAAAGTCATTACTTCCATCAGGTCTGGATTTTCATAAATCATGTCGGCTTCTGAGAGGTGCCCAAACGCTTCATGCACAAACAGACCTGTCAAGATCGGATCAATTACCACGGTGTAAGTGTTGCCTTTGACAGGCGGTAGCGCCAAGGCATCCACGGCTCGCTGAGCCACGCTTTGCACCTGTCTATCCAACTGGGTTAAATCTTCGTAGGCTTTGCGGGATCCAGTGGTTTCTCGGCCGGTTTGAACGGTTTCGCCATTGCGAGCGGTGGCGGCAAACCGCATCTCCAGATCAACCCAGGATTGCTCGATCAGGGTGCCATCGGATGTGGCCAGGATAATTTGCTGAGCGCTGTCTCCGTAGCGTACTGAAGTGGTGGCAATGCGGCCGTCTACACTGCGGAGCAACTCGGCATAGTGGCTGCACAGGGCTTTTTTCTGGATCAGCGAAATCTGGCGGGGGTCAGTGCCGGTTAGCAGCAGTTGGCGACTATCTTGAACTGGGTCAACCGGGGCCAGCAGCGTTTCTTCGTCCCCTACTAGCCGAGCGGCAGCGATCGCCTCTTCAATCCGCTCTACCAGGCTGGGCAGCCGATTGAAGCTGGCAAAGCCCCAGCCGCCTTTGTAGCAAGCTCTCACCTGCCCGCCAATGGAAATATCTTCGCTCAATGTTTCAACTTTGTTTCCTCGGAGCAAGATGTTGGTGCCTTCGGCTTCCTCCAGCCGAATCGCCAGATAATCAACTTGCGATTTATAGCGGGCAATCAGGTCAGCTAGCAGGTTTTTGGCATCAGCCAGCGAGTTAGGCATGGGGCGATCGATGTCCGAAAGAACGTGCTTCTATTTTGAAGCACAAGCGTCCCCTTTGGGGATAGCCGATCCGACAAATTGGCTGCCTGCTGAGGAACTGGAGTTTGAACTAATTTGCTCGATCACGCCGCAAAATGCTCTTTATGAGAGCATTTTGCGGCAAACCCATTTTCCTGCGTCAAATTTTCTATAAGCCTCAAGGAGCGAGGCTTGCAGAAAATTTGATGCAATTTAGTCCAAAGCCAAGTAGGAACGTGGATTGGATA
>DATNOY010000090.1:0-2383 GCA_036703495.1 Coleofasciculaceae cyanobacterium | reverse complement strand
GATCATGATTACCCTTGCTGCTGATGAAGTTGCCCCGTTGCAATCGATCCTGACGGCTCTGCGATCGATCAAAGTTCGAGACATCGACAAAGCCCTTGTCATTCTCAGTAAGTCTGCTCACAACCCCTAGTTTGTGACTCGATTTCCTTCGGTCTGGACGATCGTCTGTAACAATTGAGGAGTGCCAGAGGAGCTTGCAATATGGTGACTTCACCCCAACAGCCTCTCAAGATGACGGTTGAGGAATACCTGGAGTGGGAACCTCAGCAAGAGATGCGCCATGAATACGTCAATGGTGAACTGTTTGCCATGACAGGCGGAACAATTCCCCATAATGATATTGCTCTCAATCTTTACACGGCGTTGCGTCCTCACCTGCGATCGCGAGGCTGCCGGATTAATGTGTCGGATGTCAAAGTCCAGGTCAGTCCTGCTAGTCCTTACTACTATCCGGACATTATTGTTAGCTGCGACCCGCAAGACCGCAATGCCCGCAAATTCCTTCAATCTCCTAACCTGATTGTGGAAGTCCTCTCTCCTGGCACGGAGGCCAAAGATCGGGGTGAAAAGTTCCTGTCCTATCAGGCAATGCCCAGCCTGCAAGAATATGTTCTGATTGATTCTGAGAAAGTTGCGGTGGAGTGTTACCGACGGGGTGAGGGGCGAATGTGGCTCTACTATCCTTACCGGGCAGGCGATGTGATTACCCTGAGTAGTCTTGAGTTTGAATGTCCTATTGAATTGCTATATGAAGGGGTGTCGTTTGGCGAGCCAGGTTAGCCCATGGGAGACATTCTTAAGTATTGGCTTAGGCTCCCGGATTTTCTTGGGCATTGTGGAGGGGAATAGTTGAGAAGAATATCAGCCAATTTTTCATACTAGCTGCTGATTACGACTCACCGTAAAAGCGCGATCGCCTTCAATTGAAACCGCCCAAAACAAAAAACAGGTGTAAGGTTGGGGTGTAGGATATGACGCTTCGGGAGCATCTAAGATGTCAACTGCCGCCCAGTCTGCGATCGCCTCATTCCCCGCATTACCTGAAATTATTGACGATCTACCGAATATCTCTGGTGCTGAGTCTGCTGTCCAGTCTGTCACTCAGGTGGATCAGCCGATTTGGTTGCCGCAGACCAATCTGCAATTGCCAAACCTCTCAGCTGGGTTTGCGATCGCCCTGCATATGCATCAGCCCACCATTCCAGCTGGGGCAAATGGGGCGCTGATTGGCAATTTGCAAGCGATGTTTGAGCATCCCAACGATGGTGATAACTATAATGCAGGCGTGTTTGCCTGGTGCTATTCCCGCATGGCAGACTTGATTCCTGAACTGGTGGGTCAGGGTTGCAACCCACGGGTGATGCTGGATTACTCCGGCAATTTGCTGTGGGGCTTGCGGCAGATGGGACGCGGAGATATTTTAGAAAATCTAAAGCGGGTGGCATGCGATCGCGCCTACCAACCTTACGTAGAGTGGCTAGGGACAATGTGGAGCCATGCCGTGGTTCCCTCTACCCCCATTCCCGATCTGAAGCTGCATATGCAGGCGTGGCAACACCAATTTGCGGCTTGTTTTGGCTGGGAGGCTTTGGCGCGGGTGAAGGGATTCTCGCCACCGGAAATGCACCTGCCCAACCATCCCGATACGCTGTATGAGTTTGTCAAGGCGCTGAAGGAGTGTGGCTATCGCTGGCTGCTGGTGCAAGAGCATTCGGTAGAAACTTTGACAGGTCAGCCGTTGGGCTTCAAGCATGTGCCGCATCGGCTGGTGGCGCGGAATTCCTCTGGCGAGGTGCTGAGCATTACGGCCTTGATCAAAACTCAAGGATCAGACACTAAGCTAGTTGGGCAAATGCAGCCTTACTACGAAGCCAAAACGCTGTCGCCGGTGCAGGTGGGGGGCGTAACGATTCCGCCGTTGGTAACGCAGATCAGCGATGGCGAAAATGGCGGTGTGATGATGAATGAGTTTCCGCCTGCTTTTAAGCAAGCCTGGGAAGATGCCCGCCACAGCACTACGGCAGGTTTCACGGGCACTGAATATCTGGAGCTAATTGCAGCGGCCGGCTGTCATCCGGATGCCTATCCTACCTGTCAGGCGATCGGGCAACACCGGATCTGGCAGCGGGTTGAGCCGGAGGCTGCCACGCCCGAGGCGGTGACTGAAGCGATTCAGGATATCCAGCGAGAGCAGCCCAATTTTCATATGGATGGTGCATCCTGGACCAGCGATCTGAGTTGGGTGAGGGGATATGAAAATGTGTTGACGCCCATGAGCCAGCTCAGCGCCCAGTTTCATCAGGCGATCGATCCTCTTCTCCGCTCTGATCCGACTCTGACGCAGCAATATCGCTACCGCAATGCCTTGCTGCATAATTTGCTG
>DATNOY010000089.1:0-5663 GCA_036703495.1 Coleofasciculaceae cyanobacterium | reverse complement strand
TAAACTTAGCGTTTTCGTAGGTGGTTCGAGAACATTCCTCTGCGCCTAGAGCCTGACGAGGAATGCCTTTATCCTGCAATTGCTGAACGATGACCGGAGCATCTCCAGCACCGCTAACAAAAATCAAGGGTGCCCGATGCGCATCCCAAAGCTGTGCCGCCACTTCAACGCGTGATGGAGTCAGCGCATTGCCGCGTCCTAAAATAACGATCGCATCTGCAGGCTGACCAGAATCTTGAGGGATTTGGTCAATCAGAGCCGTTTCTGCAAAGCTGATGGTGGGTGGAAACAGCAGCAGGAGATACAGCAGGGCAAAGCCACCGAGCAGCAGACGGAAGGCACGCCGACCTTGCCGCCAAGGAAGGTTGCCGAGCAGCTGAATCAGCAGCAGAAACAGCGGTAGCACTAGAAGAGGCTGAATTAACCATTCAAAAATTAGTTTTGTTGCCATGAGTCCTTTGCCTATAGCCCCAGAGCAGATGGTTGGCTCAATCATGGTTGGCTCAATCATGGCTGGCTCAATCATAAAGGGTGCGAGCATAACTGATTTCTTCTGCTAGACCGTATGTAGCTATTCTCAATTGCCTGTAGTACAGGATATTTTTGCAAGCCCTGCAAAGCTTGACGTTCAAAAAATCCTGGTCTGAGTCAAGCGCGAAACGCCGTAGAGCGTAAATGCAGGTTCTGTGTCACCGGAATGAGCTTAACAAAACCAGCCTAGAGAATCTGTTGCAGAATGGAAGCTGTCAATGAAAAAACCGTGAAGATTGCTTGACCCTGAGGCAGCCTGTCCATTCACCCAAAACGGTATACCGTCAAACTTTTAGCTCCTCCGCAGGGTCAAAATATGTTAAAATTTCAGCAAGAGCAACCAGGCTTCAGTAGCGCTTTTGAGGTTTAGCCACGCGGTTTAGCAGCACTCAATTTCCTCTCTTGCAAGTCAACAGCTGAAAGCTCAAACCTTTGGAGTTTCCTAATCACTATGAGTATCCCTCAAGAGCGGATTGTTCCCACAGACTTGCGGAACGAAATGTCGCGATCGTACCTGGAATACGCCATGAGCGTTATTGTAGGGCGAGCGCTACCAGATGCGAGGGATGGTCTGAAACCTGTCCATCGCCGCATTTTGTATGCCATGCACGAGTTAGGGCTGACGCACGATCGCCCTTTCCGGAAGTGTGCTCGTGTGGTAGGGGACGTACTCGGTAAATACCACCCCCATGGAGATACCTCCATCTATGATGCCTTGGTGCGGATGGCTCAGGACTTCTCTATGCGGCTGCCTCTGATTGCCGGTCACGGTAATTTTGGCTCCATTGACAATGACCCGCCTGCCGCAATGCGATACACAGAATGTCGCCTGCATGCCCTCACGGTTAATGCGCTCTTGCGGGACATTGAGTCAGAGACGGTTGGATTCACCGATAACTTTGACGGCTCTCAGCAAGAGCCTTTAGTTTTGCCGGCCCGCGTGCCCCAGCTGCTGCTGAATGGCTCCTCTGGAATTGCCGTTGGCATGGCCACCAATATTCCGCCTCATAATTTGGGTGAACTGCTAGATGGCTTAGTGGCCCTGATTCACGATCCCGAAATCACAGATTTGGGCTTGATGCAGTACATTCCGGGTCCAGACTTCCCCACGGGTGGCCAAATTTTAGGGACAAGCGGCATTCGGGAAGCCTACACCACCGGACGCGGCTCGATCACCATGCGGGGTGTGGCTACGATCGAAACCCTTGAACACCGAGGACGTCCCGATCGCGAGGCGATCGTTATCACTGAATTGCCTTACCAGACCAATAAAGCGGCACTCATTGAAAAAATTGCCGAGATGGTCAATGAGCGTCGCTTAGAGGGTATCTCCGATATCCGGGATGAGAGCGATCGGGATGGGATGCGGATTGTCATTGAACTTCGCCGCGATGCCTACCCTCGCGTCGTGCTGAATAACTTGTATAAGCAGACGCCGCTCCAGTCCAATTTTGGCGTCAACATGCTGGCCTTGGTGGATAGCGAACCCCAGCTGTTGAGCCTGCGGCAGTCGCTACAAGTTTTCTTGGATTTTCGGATTGAGACGATTACTCGGCGCACGCGCTATGAACTGCGGAAGGCAGAAGAGCGAGATCACATCTTGCAAGGGTTACTGATTGCCCTGTCCAACCTGGATGAGCTGATTGCGATTATTCGCCATGCGGCCGACACAGCTACCGCTCGCCAGGAACTCATGGAAACCTATAGCCTGTCGGAAACTCAGGCGGATGCCATTCTCCAAATGCAGCTGCGCCGCTTGACGGCACTGGAAGCTGAAAAAATTCAGAAAGAGCATGATGAACTACAGCTGAGAATCAGCGATTTGCAGGATATTTTGGCGCGACGAGAGCGAATTCTGCAAATCATCGAAACTGAGGTCGCAGAACTGAAGACAGCTTATTCCAATCCTCGTCGGACCATCATTGAAACGGCGGATGGAGAGCTAGGCGATATTGACCTGATTGCCAATGAGCAAGCGATCCTGCTGTTGACGGAACAAGGCTATATCAAGCGGATGCCCGTCAGCACCTTTGAGGCTCAAAGTCGGGCTACCCGAGGTAAGTCTGGAACGCGGATGAAGGAAGACGATGGCATTGAGCATTTCCTCACCTGCAACGATCACGATAGTATTTTGTTCTTCAGCGATCGCGGCATTGCCTACTGCCTCAAGGCTTACCAAATTCCGACCGGATCTCGTACAGCTCGCGGCACACCCATCGTCCAGATGTTGCCCATCTCTCATGAAGAAAAGATCACCTCGATTATCCCCGTTACCGAATTTACGGACGAGGAATATCTGGTGATGCTGACCCAGAAAGGCTTTATCAAAAAAACGGGGCTGTCTGCCTTCAGCCACATTCGGGCAAATGGCTTGATTGCCATCTCATTAGAAGATGAAGATCAGCTGCGATGGGTGCGGCTGGCTCGTGCCGAAGATAGCGTCATGATTGGCACACGGCAGGGGATGGCGATTCACTTCCGTTCTAACCATGAGCAGTTGCGTCCTTTGGGCAGACCGACGCGAGGCGTAAAATCAATGGCGCTTCGCAAGGGAGATGAACTCATTAGTATGGATATTCTGCCGAGCCAGGTGGTGGCCAGCATTGCTGAAAGTGACGATGCGGATCTGGAGACCGAAGCAGAAGATCTAGTGGAAGTTGATGAGCGTAGCCAAGGGCCCTGGGCGCTTGTGATTACGATGGGTGGCTTGGGCAAGCGAGTGCCAGTCGGGCAGTTCCGGTTGCAAAAACGGGCAGGCTTGGGGCTGCGGGCTATTAAGTTCCGCAAACCGGGCGATCGCCTAGCCGCACTGCAAGTGGTCAATGAGAATGATGAAATTATTATCATTACCAATCGCGGCATCATTATCCGGCAGACTGTCAACGCCATTTCTTGTCAGTCTCGGGCTGCTACCGGAGTTCGGGTGCAGCGACTAGATGAGGATGATGCCATTGTGGGTGTGGCGCTGGTGCCTCCTTCCAATGGAGAAACAAATGGTGAAGAAGCGGTAGCAGGCGAAGAAGCGGTAGCGGGTGAAGACGTGGCAGTGGGCGAAGCGGCGGCAGCTGAAGAGGTCACCGCAGGTGAAGCCGAAGCTAGCGGAGCAGCAGAAACCTCTGGAGAAGCAGAAGTGTAGAGTTAGGGTTGGCAATTGTGAAACCCACGTCTGTCATGGTTCTGTTGGGTTTCACACCTGTAATCCGACCTGCAATTTTGCACCTTTAACCTGATTTCTGCTTCAATACCGTTGAAATATTCCCTTAGAGCGCTTCGTGCCTGACTAAAATTATATTATTTTTTGAAAGTCGCACCTCGCAAGGCTTTCAAAAAATAATTTGTGCTTGATTCAGTTGAAAATTGCTCTATAAGGATCTGCCGGACTCCATTAAGGAGGTTCGCCCAAAATAATATCCAGGCTTTTTTCAGCAATCTCGAAAGGTTGATCTTCCCGATCGCCATCGTTTGTCCACACTACAATCGTCAAATCATGCACGGGCAGATAAAGCACAATGGATGAGAAGCCGTTGCCTGTGCCTGTTTGTGCCCAAGCTTCTCCCCAGGGCGTCAGGATATGCCGAATCCCCAGCCCATAGCCGCTTTTGCCATCGTCAGTCAGGGTCAGCATTTGGTTGAGGGAGCTGGCATAGAGCAGGGTATCGCCGGCAAAAAGCGATTGAAAAAACCGGGTGAGGTCAGGTGCATTCGAGACAATCCCAGCATCGCCTAATCCCAGCCCCATGTTAATTAAGGGTCGAGTAATATTCTCCAGTTTGCCCTGCCCCTGCCAATCTTGATAGCCTTGCACAAACCCACCGGGAATTGGTTCGCGCCGCTCTAAAAAGGTGTTGTTCAGCTTTAAGGGGTTGAAGATGCGATCGCGCAGCACGTTCACCAAGGGCTGACCTGTAACCTGCTCCACAATCACCTCTAGCAGCAGATAGTTGGTAGAGGCATAGAAAAAACTATCGTTGGGCACTGCCAACTCGCGGGTTGGCAGCAAGTTCAACACTTTTTCAGCGGTCCAATCGCGTTGAGGATTGGCAAGAATGGCTTGCTTAAAGGCTTGTGCGTCAGGCTTGGCTAAGCCACTCGTGTGATTGAGCAACTGCCGCACCGTCACCGACTTGCTGTTTTTCAGCTTAGCCATCACCGGCTTGGGTAAATAGCTGGACATCCTTGCATCCAGATCAATCTTGCCATCTTCGACCAATTGCAAGCACACGACGGAAACAAATAGCTCCGTCAGGTTGGCGATGCGGAAGCGATCGGTAGGCTTCAGTAGCGTCTTATCTGTGCGATTGGCCGTCCCGGCAGCACTCATCCAGACGCCATCGGATGTGGCCACATGCAGCACAACCCCTGGCAGTTGGTCAGCCCCCACATTCCGATTCAGCAACCGTTGCAGTCGGTTCGTGACCTTGGGCGGAAATGGCTGCAGCTTGCCTTGAGTCTGAGCCGCCGACCAAGCTTGCAAAGGCACAATCGGCAAGTCGTCATCACTGACGCTACGACAGCCTGTAAGAGACAATAGGAAGACAGATAGGGTGATCGCGACTTGCTTCGTTCTACCCGGCTTTGTTCTACCTAGCTTCGCGTGACCCGGCTTCGCTTGACCAGACTGATGACCCGACTGAGGTGAAATAGGGTTAACTTGGATAGGCATTTTCAGGGGATCGCCCATAGATTGACCTGCCCAGTTGCTTGATTCTTATCTATTCAGATCTTACGCTCGATCAGGGTAGCGACCCGCACGCTCAATCCACCTTTATGCTATCCAAGGTTTAGTGATTCCCATCCATCTTCTGAAACCCAAGCAACTCCCACCCCTTACCCGTCGCCTTCCCCACTGGCGATTGCTAACTGCCTTTGGCAGCGGCATCCTGATGGGTTTAACGCCTGCCCCAGGACATCTTTGGTTCCTGGCTTGGGTCGCGCTGATACCCCTTTGGGTACTGGTGGTTCAAGAGAAGCGCTCCCAGAAGCTGCAGCCGCTTGCCTACGCTCTCGCTTGGGGCATCGGCTATCACGGACTGGCTTTGTCCTGGATTACCGGACTGCATCCGCTCACCTGGATGGGAGTGCCCTGGCTAGCGAGTGTGGTCATTACCCTGACCTGTTGGCTGATTGTGACC
>DATNOY010000088.1:0-2284 GCA_036703495.1 Coleofasciculaceae cyanobacterium | reverse complement strand
GCCAAGAAAAGCATGAGCGAGAAATCGCAGATGGCTTGTGGAGCAAATGTCCGTCCTGCGGCGTGATGACTTACACCAAAGATTTGCGAGCTAATCAAATGGTTTGCTTGGAGTGTGGACATCACATTCGAGTGTTTAGTGATGAACGCATTCGGCAGTTAATTGATCCAGGAACCTGGAAGCCTTTAGATGTAGCAATTTATCCGACCGATCCGCTCAATTTTCGCGATCGCAAAGCTTATAGCGATCGCTTGCGGGAAACCCAAGACAAGACCGGCTTGATAGATGCAGTGCAAACGGGTCTGGGACAAATGGACGGTTTTCCTGTAGGTCTGGGGGCAATGGATTTTCGCTTCATGGGTGGCAGCATGGGCTCGGTTGTGGGTGAAAAGCTGACCCGCATGATTGAAGCTGCCACTGAAAAGCGGTGGCCCGTTGTGATTCTTTGTGCATCAGGTGGAGCCAGAATGCAGGAGGGGATGTTGAGCCTAATGCAGATGGCCAAGATTTCTGCGGCGTTAGAACGCCATCGAGAAGCTCGCTTGCTCTATGTACCCGTCCTTACCCACCCGACGACAGGCGGAGTTACCGCCAGCTTTGCAATGTTAGGCGACATCATTTTGGCAGAGCCTAAGGCCACCATTGGGTTTGCTGGTAGACGGGTGGTAGAACAGACCCTAAGGGAAAAACTACCAGATGATTTTCAAACGTCTGAATATCTGTTGATGCATGGCTTTGTGGATGCGATCGTTCCCCGAACGCAGCTGAAGAAAACCTTGGTGCAGCTCATCAGCCTACATCAGCAGCCTGAAACCCCCTTGCCTATCCATGCACCTCATTTTATGCATGTGCCCAGCACAGTTTCTTTCAAACCTGCGGGGCTGGATTAGGAGCTGAACAGCTATAGAAGCTCTGTCTCCGTCAGCTACAGCCTTAACCAGGCTATATTAATAAACTGGAGATAGCGGCATTTTGCGTAGTGACCCCATACGCAGCTGCGGGATCACGGCTGCAAAACTAACCTGAGCGTGAGCAGCCAACCCCATTCTTATTCATTCCTTTACTTTGTGGGAGTTTGCTTGTGACTCAGACTAATCTTGACTTTCTAACCAAAACGGATCCCCTTGTGGCGGGGCTGATTCAGCAAGAGCTGCAACGCCAGCGGGATCATCTCGAACTCATTGCCAGTGAAAACTTTACCTCAGCGGCAGTGATGGCAGCCCAGGGCTCCGTTTTAACTAATAAGTATGCAGAAGGTTTACCTAAGAAGCGCTACTATGGCGGCTGCGAGTTTGTTGATGAGGTAGAGCAGGTAGCCATCGATCGCGCTAAAGAACTATTTGGCGCTGCTCATGCCAACGTTCAGCCGCATTCGGGAGCTCAGGCAAATTTTGCCGTTTTTCTCTCTCTGCTAGAACCCGGTGACACCATCATGGGGATGGATTTGTCTCATGGTGGACATTTGACCCATGGTTCTCCAGTAAATGTTTCCGGTAAGTGGTTCAAAGTTGCCCATTATGGAGTGAGCCAGGAGACTGAGCAGCTCGACTATGATCAAATCCGCGAAGTGGCTTTGCAGCAGCGTCCCAAATTGCTGATCTGTGGATACTCTGCCTATCCTCGCATCATTGAGTTTGATAAGTTTCGAGCCATTGCGGATGAAATTGGCGCTTATTTGTTAGCCGATATTGCTCATATTGCCGGACTGGTGGCTACGGGGCATCATCCCAATCCCCTGCCTCATTGTGATGTGGTGACAACCACAACGCACAAGACGTTACGGGGACCACGCGGCGGGCTAATTATGACTCGTGATGCAGAGCTAGGCAAAAAACTAGATAAGGCGGTTTTCCCTGGAAGTCAGGGTGGTCCGCTAGAGCATGTAATTGCTGGCAAAGCTGTCGCCTTTGGGGAAGCCCTGCAGCCTGAATTCAAGACCTACTGTGGTTATGTGGTGGAGAACGCCAAAGCCATGGCAGCTCAGCTTCAGGAGCGAGGGCTAAAAACGGTTTCTGGTGGAACCGACAACCACTTGATGCTGGTCGATTTGCGATCGATTGGCATGACGGGTAAGCGGGCAGATCAGTTGGTGAGCGGTATCAACATCACGGCTAATAAAAATACGGTGCCCTTTGATCCAGAATCGCCTTTTGTCACGAGCGGTCTCCGGCTGGGTTCGCCTGCCATGACGACTCGCGGCATGGGGATAGAAGAGTTTACAGAGATTGCCAATATCATTAGCGATCGCCTGTTGAACCCAGAAGATGAAACTGTCGCTCAAGAT
>DATNOY010000087.1:0-2909 GCA_036703495.1 Coleofasciculaceae cyanobacterium | reverse complement strand
AGCACCGCCCACAGTTGGCTTAAATCTTCTGCTTCGATATGGTCTGCCTGGAGTTCCGGCTGCCGCTCCAGATCGATCGCATCCGTTGGCAGCGGCTGATTCATCGGGTAGCCATTGCTGCGCCGGAACCACTGGTAGAAGGATCGCAGGGTGTTCAACGCATGATTAATCGAGGTCGGCTTCAACCCCTTCAGCTTCAGATCCCGCCGATATTTGCACTTATCTCTATCAGACTATCCTAAGATTATTATCGCGACTTCCCGGAAATACAAGCGTTTCAGGCATAATAAGAGTGCTTTCTGGAGCAGGAGCGTATGGGGCGATCGCTCAATGAAAAGTGCTGGGCGTGCAGTTTGTTGACGACTGCTGAGGCTCGCAACCTCCATGATGGGGCACTTGAAGGTGCTGGCTGCTGGCAATGGTTGACCAGCTAGAAGACGAAGCTGCACAGAAGCAGTCTATTTTGGCGATCGCCCATTCAGAAGATATGGCTGGCTGGACGGCAGTGATCTTTGAGTGGATACGAACTGCTCTCCTTCCGGTTTCAATCGCCGAACTCAATTGTGGTTTAGAGATGCCGTGGGTAGAGGTATGGCTGGGCGTGTTGTTGGGAGGTTTCCAGTTAGAGCAGCGAGGGGAGTTTTATGAGTCGCCCGTTTGGGTGAAATTTTCTGATGACCCGGCAAAGACCCTAAAGCGAAATGGATGGCTAGAAGCAGGAAAGTTGGGCTTGGTTGAGTGAGAACTTGCACATGCAAACTTTTTGACAAAATTGGCAACGAGATTTTGGGGTCACATGGTTCCCCTCCGTTGCCACAGAAATGTAGTCATTGGAAACCCTTCAACAATCCACCAGAAGCTTAATTTTCTGGATTTTGGCAAGCGATATACTTTGGGAGATGGCTGACAGTTCTTCGTTGGGAGGAGTTTAATGATCCATCTCGATCAACTGATTGCCACATTAATGCAGGTGGTAATCGAAAATGCAGGAGCCGAAACAGGCGCTCTGATTCTCCTAGAAGAGGATCAACTCACTGTAGTCGCTCAATGCAGCGGAAATAGACCGTGTGACCTGGAGAAGTTGACTATTGCTGACTGTGCAACGATTCCTGTCTCCGTCATTCACTCAGTAGAACGCACTCAAGACACTCTGGTGTTTGATGATGCAGTCAGCGAACCGTCTTTTTCAACTGATCCTTACATTCAACACCACCAGACGCGATCGCTCCTGTGTATGCCAATTCTCCAGCAAAGTCAGCTAATCGGCATCCTTTATCTGGAGAACAACCTCAGTACCGGAGTGTTTACCCGCGATCGCTTACAAGTCCTTAAACTGTTGATGGCTCAGGCAGCAATTTCACTAGAAAGTGCTCGGTTGTGTGAACAGTTAGAAGACTATACGAAAACACTGGAACGGAAGATAGAAGCACAAACTCAAGCCTTACAGCAGGAGATCGCTGAACGTCAACAAACCGAAGCCGCATTGAGACAGAGTGAAGCGAATTATCGCAACCTGCTACAAACCGCGAATTCAGTCATCATTCGCTATGATCCGCAAGGACGGATTCGATACATCAACGATTATGGGGTAAAACTCCTCGGCTACGAAGAACATCAAATTTTAGGGCGAACCTTATTTGAAACCATCATTCCAGAAGCCGAACTCTCTGGACGCGACGTGAGACCTATGGTCCATGATTTACTTCGTAATCCTCAATCGTACCCGCAGGGTGAGGGTGAAAACCTGTGTCGAGACGGTCGGCGGGTTTGGGTTGCTTGGTCGAATCAAGCTATTTTCAATGACCAGGGAGATGTCGTTGAAATCTTATCGGTTGGTAATGACACCACCCAGCGTAGACAAGCAGAAGAGGCATTACAACGCAGTGAAACCAAGTTCCGCAATATCTTTGAAAACTCCCAGGTCGGCATCTACCGCACCCGCACTTGTGATGGATTAATTCTCGATGCCAATCAACGCTTTGCCGATCTATTTGGCTTTGATTCACCAGAAGAGGTGATCGGGCTGGAACACACCATAGGCTATTGGGTCAATCCCAGCGATCGCCAACAGGCCATTGAGTTGCTGAAGCGGCATGGGGAAGTGCGAAACTATGAAGCACAGATGCGAAAACGAGATGGGACAGTGTTTTGGGGACTTTTCTCGTCTTATCTGAATGCAGGCGATGACTACATCGAAGGCGTGATTGCGGATATTAGCGATCGCAAATGCGCAGAAGTTGCTCTACAAACGAGTGAAGAACGACTACGCTTAGCATTAACCGCTTCAAATAAAGGACTCTACGATCTCAATATCAAAACTGAAGAAATCTTGGTTAATCCAGAATACGCTTTAATGCTGGGCTATGATCCAGCAAAATTTCACACAACCAAATATGAGTGGATTGAGAGTGTGCATCCTGACGACAGAGAATCAGTGATTGCAGCTTACCATGCTTGTATTACTGGAGAAGTCCCCAACTATCAAGCAGAGTTTCGCCATCGTACCCAGGATGGTCAGTGGAAATGGATTCTTTCTGTCGGCAAAATTGTTACCTGGAATGAATCCGGTGAACCCATCCGAGTGCTGGGAGTTTTTACGGATATCGACGATCGCAAGCGGGCTGAAGCAGCTTCAATTTTGGAGGAACGCAATCGCATGGCGCGTGAAATTCACGACACACTCGCTCAGGCGTTTACAGGCATTCTGGCTCAGGTCGGAGCGGCAAACCAGGTGCTAACGGATGATGTAGAAGCAACTCAGGCACACCTAGACCTGATTAAAGAATTGGCGCGAACTGGACTGACTGAAGCACGGCGATCGGTCGTCGCGCTCCGTCCTCAGCTTTTGGAGGAAGGCAGTTTACAGAGCGCTCTCCATCGTCTCATCGCTCAGACTAGAGCTGCCGCAA
>DATNOY010000086.1:0-3188 GCA_036703495.1 Coleofasciculaceae cyanobacterium | reverse complement strand
GGATGATGATTTGTTTGCTGCCACTGCCCAGCATCTGCAAGTTGAGTTGGATCAAATCATTACTGCTCAGCAAGTTAAAAGCTATAAGCCGTCGCTGAATAACTTTAAATTTGCGTTTGAGAAAATTGGTCTGCCGCAAGCCCAGATTTTGCATGTTGCGGCCAGCATTTACCACGACATTGTGCCGGCCAACCAGCTAGGTCTGTCTACCGTTTGGGTGAACCGCCGCACCGGAATGTCCGGATCAGGAGCAGCCTTGCCAGCGATCGCCCAACCTAACCTGGAACTGCCTAATCTTCAGACATTAGCTGACTTAAGCACAGACATGGCTTAACCAAACTGTCAGAATTGCAGGATTCCTTGCAGGTTCCCTTCTAACCCCACAGTCCCATGAATGATTCGCCAGATGCAACATTACAATCGTTTTGGCAAACGGTTGATGACCATTTGATTCGCTATACCTCCAGTTTTGCACCTACCGTTATTCATAAAGCTTCAGGAGCCTACGTTTACGACCATACTGGGCGAGCTATTTTAGATTTCACCTCAGGGCAAATGTGTTCCACCTTAGGACACAATCATCCGGCGATCGTTGCGGCCATGCAGAAAGCCTGTGAAGGCGCAATTCATTTGTTCAGCGGCATGTTGTCGCCTGCCGTCGTGGAACTGGCAGATCAGCTTTGTCAACTGCTGCCCCCGCAGTTGCAAAAAGTCCTGTTTCTCAACACCGGCAGCGAATCGAATGAGGCCGCTTTACGGATTGCCAAGCTAAAAACGGGTGGCTTTGAGGTGATTGGGTTTAGCACTTCGTGGCATGGCATGACTGGAGCTGCGAGTGCCAGCACCTATGCCGCTGCTCGTCGAGGTTATGGCCCTTCTATGCCCGGAACCTTCGCCCTGCCAACGCCCAACTGCTACCGTTGCCCGATTCAGCATTGCCAGACACGCTGCGATCTCACCTGTTTGGAAGTCGGCATACAGCTGATTGATAGCCAATCGGTTGGCGCTTATGCCGCCGTGATTGCAGAACCTATCCTTAGCGCAGGCGGCATGATTGTGCCTCCAGCAGGCTATTTCCCTCGCCTTCAGCAACTCTGCCAGGAGCGCGGCATGCTGTTGATTTTGGATGAGGCGCAAACTGCCTTAGGTCGGGTCGGCAGCTACTTTGCGTTTGAGCAAGTTGGAGTGGTGCCGGATATCCTGACGATCTCCAAAACCTTGGGAGGTGGATTGCCCCTAGCTGCAACCGTGACAAGTGCCGAAATTGAGGCCGAATGCTATGACAAAGGCTTCATTTTCTACACCTCTCATGTTTCCGATCCGCTGCCTGCCGAAGTCGGATTAGCTGTCCTCCAGGTTTTAGCAGCAGAGCAATTGACCGATCGCGCTACTGAGCTAGGCAACTATCTCAAAGCCGGACTGCTGGAACTGCAAAAGCACCATGAGGCGATCGGCGATGTTCGCGGGCGCGGGCTGTTGCTGGGCGTCGAGTTTGTCAAGGATCGCGACAGCCGTGAACCCGACGAAAGCCTTGGCGTAGAAGTAACGCGTCGCTGTTTGGAGCTAGGTCTGAATATCAACATCGTCAGCGGCATTGCAGGAATGGGTGGCGTCTTGCGGATTGCTCCTCCTCTGACCATTACACGGGCCGAAATTGACCAGGGGCTGGAAATTTTGGAGCGATCGCTGCAAGACTGCCAAGCTCAAAGAGCAACGGCTCACGGATAAGCCTCCAGCCAGTCCAACCACCACATCAGCTCCCAGGTATTCAACATCGCCTGCTGAGGTTTGCCAAAGCAGGCTAGCAAACAACCTTGTATCTGTTGAGATGTCCAACCCAACCGCCGGATCTGCACAGAAATAGCAACCAGCAGCTCAGAACAATCCAAAATCTCAGAAAACAGAAATGGGGCAGCTGGGCTGGGCCGCTGGATCGGGTATTGTTCCAGCGGATGACATGGTTCCTGTAAAAGATTACTGCCTGCCGCACAGATATCTCGATCGCCTAAAGCGTTAAAAGCTTTGACAGACAAAGGATTACTGCCTATAGCGGGTAATAAGCTTGTGAGATAGGAAGAGGGGGATGCGCCCTTAACGCAATCCCCCTCTTCCTGCTCTTTTGAAGTTGGGGGGTCTGGGGGGTTTTCCACAGGTGGAAGATCCGTCACGTTATCCACAGGGGGATAATTCACAGAAGAATCACCCGTAAAAGAATCATCCACAGAAGAATGATCTACAGCCATTAAATAACTGGGATGCCAAAGATCTCGATGACGGTAAAGCGAAGCACCCCCAATGCCAAATTGGGTTAATAAGCGAAAGCGAGCTGTTGCCCCAATCGGTAGGCTGTTTTGATCTAAAAGCGTAGCGATCGCCTGACGAATTCTCTCTCTGGCGGCTTCAGATTGCTGTTGATTCCAGTTTGATTGACTCAACGTTAAAGCATCTGGCTGTAGATCAGGGCTGGTTTGATTCTTAGCCGCTTTATACTTGCCAGTCTGACTACCGTAATGAAAATAATGGCTAGCCTCAACACAACGGGCCCATTCCTCAGCTCGCTGCTCAATCTCGTGCTGATGCCGACACCACTCAGAATAGCCCGGTAGCGATCGCGCAGTTCTAACAATTTCTTCTACCAGAGCGTGTCCTTCTAGTGGCTGAACCCCGGTAATCACATGCTGAAAAACATAAGCGCGTAAAGCAATCCGTCCCAGCAGCCGATTAGTTTGGCCAAAGCCTGTCCAACCCAGTTCAATTTCAGCATTCAGATCGCTAATAAACTGATCTGCCTTGCCAGAAACACGATAATGCTTTTGCTTAAATCGCTTGAGCAAAAGCTTGAGGACTTTGGAGTCAGTTGTGTTTTTAGCCTGAACCTGCTGCCATTGCTGCACAAACCGATCGCGATCGCCCCAAATCGGCTGAAAATCTGAATCCAGCAAGTATGACCCTGCCTGCATGGGCAACCGATGAGCATTAAAAAGACTCAGCTTTCCTTCAGTCACATAGGGCTTGGGGTTAGGAAATACCTCAAGCTGTCCAGGGGCTAATTTAAATCCGGCATGGTCTAGAAGGGTTGAAACCGCGATCGCCAGCTCCCAAGACTTTTGAGATTGCTGAAACGGAAAATATAAGTGGATACCGCCGCTATAGCTAGAGGTACAAGCCAGATGAGACACCAAACCCAA
>DATNOY010000085.1:0-9633 GCA_036703495.1 Coleofasciculaceae cyanobacterium | reverse complement strand
TTGCGGCAGCTCAGCAGATTCAAGCTCAACTGCCTCAAGTCCATTTCTGGATTCCTCTGTCGCTAGAGATTTATCGAACCGCGATTGAACAGGCGGTACATCAATACCAATTGCGGGCCACCCTCGTTAGTGGACAGTCGCAAACCGTGATTGCTGCGGCTGATTTGGCGATCGCCAAATCGGGCACTGCCAATTTGGAAATTGCCTTATTGGATGTGCCTCAAGTGGTCATGTTCCGGGTGAATCCCGTTACTGCCTGGATTGCCAAACATATCCTCAAGTTCTCAGCCCCCTTTGTTTCACCCCCCAACTTAGTTTTGATGGACTCGGTTGTGCCGGAACTGTTGCAAAACGAGGCAACGCCTGACCGCATTGCCCAGGAATCCTTAGATATTCTGCTCAATCCATCGCGACGAGAAGCCATGTTAGAGCAATATCGTCAGATGCGGCAAAAATTAGGAAAACCAGGTGTTTCCGATCGGGCTGCCCAAGAAATTTTACGTTGCCTGAAGCGTCCCAAAGCCAGCGAGTAAGCGAGAATTTGCCCCTATTGAAGCTTTTGCGATGGGAACGATCTGCCTTGCGGTTGATTCCCCTTCAGGGTTTACCAACGAAACTGAGAATCGTAAAGGGTCGATAAATTAACTTGCAATTCTTAACGCTCTGAATTAGTGTCAAGTATGTTCGCGCATCCTGGTATCGGCTCTGAATCCTGGTATTAGTTTTTATAAACCGGGCTTTAGTTATAGCCTGGAGTGGGATATCCTCTTACACAAGTCTGTACATAGGTTGTTTAGGTTGTTTGAAGGTATCATTATGGAGCCAGAAGTTCAGCAATATACTGATGCCCCTGAGTATACGGCGGAGAAAGTAACTGTGGAAATTGAAACAAAAGAGCCAGAAGACAGAATAGCTGGAGCAACTGATGCAACCAGTGAGCAATTTAAGCAGATTGGAGAAAAAATTTCAGCATTCCTTGCTGATTTGCCCGATTATTTGACGGACTTTTTTGGGGAATATAAGCGCCCCATCGTCACGGTTGGGATCATTGTTGCCGCCTTTATCGCAGTCAAGCTACTGCTGGCAATTTTGGGTGCAATTAATGACATTCCTTTGCTGTCTCCATTATTTAAGCTAATTGGGATGGGCTACACGGCTTGGTTTATCTATCGCTATCTTTGGAAGGCAGAAAACCGCCGCGAGCTCTCTAGTGATTTCAATGCTCTCAAAGAGCAGGTTTTGGGCAAAATCAACGAAGTGTAATCAGCCCTGAGTCAACGTCACGGGTTCACCGAGTGGGGCGGCAAGCCGTGTTGTTAGCCCGCTTGTAGATTTACCGAATCCCTTCTTCCATCTATGGGAGGAGGGAGATTGTTTTTAAAGGGAATGGCGCAGATAATAGCCGCCCCTTAGGGGGAATACTAGCGCTGTCCCAATCAATTGAGGATAAGCTCATGACCGATCGCTCTAGCTTTTTTAACCCGCGCGGGCGCTATTATGGCAAGTTCACCCCTGAATATTTAATGTTTAATGCTAACTTACAAGAGTTTGCCAACCGAGTCAGCATCATTTGTAGTCTGGAAACGGGTGGTAAATTGACGCCTGAAGAGTCTTTTGAGCAAATCCAGTCGCTCTGGCAACAGCTGAAGCAGAGCAAGCAGGAATTGGGGATTGGCAAAGAGTAGTGCCATCCTTTCATTGCTTAGCTTTATTTCTCCAGCTTTATTTCTCAGTCAGGGTCCACACACCATCATCCCAAATCTCTTCAGTGGGTGAATTCTCTAGCCAATATTCGCACCGTCTTAGATGTAAGGCTGCGGCCTTATCGTGCGGGTTGAAATTCTCCAGGATGGTTTGAAAGGTGGTGCGGGCACTTTCAAACTGGCGATTTAGATAATATTTGCGCCCTTTGTGGTATAGATCGATCGCCAGCCGTCTGAGATCAGGCAGCGGTTCGTCACAGAGACCCACAAGTTCATAGATGCTAACGGGTTTGGTTTTTCCTTTGACCCGGATATAGTCGAGTTCGCGGGCCCAAATGCGATCGCGACACGGATCATAGGTACTGTCACTAATGACAATGTTGCAGCCATATTGCTTACTGGCTCCTTCCAGGCGGGAGCCTAAATTGACCCCATCGCCGATCGCCGTAAACTCCATCCGCCTACTGGAGCCAATATTGCCGCTAATCACACTATCCGAATTGATCCCAATCCCAATCTTAATCTGATGCTGCTTAGCGCGATTCTCATTAAACTTGGCGAGGCGTTGGCGCATTTCAACAGCCGTTTGCACCGCCATCCAAGCATGATCTTGAATTGGCATCGGGGTGCCATATACCGCCATAATGGCATCGCCAATATATTTATCTAATGTGCCTTTATAAGTAAAAACAGCATCGACCATGGTTTCAAAATAGGCGTTGAGCAGAGCAACGACTTCTTCGGCTTCCATGCTTTCCGTCAGACTCGTATAGCCGCGAATATCGGAGAACAGCACCGTTACTTCTTTGCGCGCCCCTCCCAGTTCTGTATCACCACTGCTGATCAGCTGTTCCGCCAAATCTTGAGTCATATATCGATACAGCGTACTCTTTAGCCGTTTCTCATGGCTAATATCGTCCATGACGACCAGAGCCCCAGAGATTTTCTGGCTGTCATTGGCATCGGCAATCGTATTAATCGATAGGTTGATACTGTGTTGTTCTTTACCCTTGGCGGGTTGTAGGGTTTGGTCAGGATAGTATTGCTCCCGACTCTTTTCCTCTTTGCCCATCAAGGCGGCATTAAACCAACGCGGAAAATCGCCTTTTTCTAATTGAATGAGGTTGGCAACCAGCATTCCTTCTAGAGAAGCTTCTGCATTCAAGCCCAACAGCTCTCTGGCGCTTTCGTTAACGGCAATAATTTTGCCCTCTTTATCTGTAGAGATAACCCCGTTAGAAAGCGATCGCAAAATATCTCGCTGCATTTGCTCCTGCTGCTTCACCGTCGCAAACAGCTTGGCATTTTGCAGCGCCACACCTGCCTGGATGTTGAAGGCTTTCATAAACTCCTGATCATTGCGGTTGAAGCTAGCCCGCCAGCATTCTGGCGCTTCCGGATAGTTAGCCGGATCATAGGGCGGTAAATCACCCTGCCGTCGTTTGTTGACCAGTTGAGTCACGGCAATTAACTCTTCGTTGGAGTTAAAAACCGGCATACACAACATACTGCAAGTGCGATAGCCCGTCTTTTGATCGGTTTCCTTGGAGGTAGCAGAGTTGGGATGGTCGTAGAGATCAAACGGGATCAGCAGGGGTTTACCCGTTGTCACTACCTGGCCCGCAAAGCCTGCATCACTGGAAATCCGGACTTCCTGCAGCTGACCATTCACCAGCATGCGCGTCCACAGCTGATCTCGTTCCCGATCGAGCAACCATAGGGTACTGCGATCGGCTTGCATCAGCTCTTTAGCCTCGTCCATCACCTTGCTCAAAGTTTCCTCCAAGTCAAGGCTGCTCTGGCTCAAAGCTTTGGTGGCTTTCATGAGGGCCGAAGCAGCTCTTTGCTGCTGCGTTGCTTTATAGAACGATCGAGAGGATTCTAGAATCAGCCGAATTGAGGGAGCAAAATCAAAAAATACCTGCTCGTCCTGTATGGTAAACCCCTCTAGATCAATGCGCTCCTCCAAAATTGCTTGGGGATCATGGCTATCTTTGAGCTTGTTGAGCAGCTGCACAACAGCGACCAGATCGCCTTGGTCGTTCAGCAACGGCATCGCCAGCATGGTATAGGTGCGATAGTGATTTTTTTTATCAAACTCCTGCGCCGTTTTCGATCGGGGATCGGCATAGAAATCGTAGGGAATGTTGATTGCCTGCTTGGTTGTAGCGACTTCTCCTGCGATTCCCTCAGTTTTATGAACTCTCATCTCCAGATTTTTGCCGTTGTCGTCTTCTGCAACGATGGACCACAGCTCATCTTTATCTTCGTCTAGCAAAAAAATGGTCGTGCGATCGGCATTCAGCAGTTCCCCTGTTTTCAGCGTGATTGAGCGCAGCATCTCATTCAGAATGGCGTCAAACCCTTGAGAATCCAGCACGCTATCTAGCAAAGACAGCGTTTGATTAACAATCCGCAGCTTTTGCTCAACATCTGTCACGACCTGTTTAAAGGTATCTTGAGTCAACGGAGCCAGAAATCGCGAAAATGATCCCCGGACTGGCGTCAGCGAGTTGCGTTGCCTAGCCGCTAAAGGCGGAGTCTGACTGTAAACCTGGAGGCGGGTACTATCCTGTCCATTTTGCGAGTTGTTCAGGGGAACCGATGGGATGGGATTAGTCTCGTCCGGGTTCATGTTGGAGGCGGTATTCATGCTGTCCCTCTGAGAAACTGTTTTCGCCCCCTCCGTAGAGAGTCTGTCTTAAACTCTGGCTGGGCTTGGGTGCAAATTTCCGCATTAACCGCGAGCACCCCTTCGCTGATTAGCATAGAGGCGTTCGTGGAATCCTGACAAGGCAAGTTGGAAGATGCAATCGTCATAAGGTTTTGGCGTGACGAAGCTTTGGGTTAAACTTTGGGCTAAACATTGTGGGCAAGCAGTGGAGGTTGAGTCAAATATTTTTAGTCAAACATAGCCTGAACATTGGTTCCGCTCTAGCCTAAGAATGAGAAGACACAATCGAGGAGATTTACCTCTGGTAGAAGACTCACCTGCTACAAGTACTATTCCGTAGATAGACGAAACAGAACTGAAATTTTGCAGGTCATGCACCCGATCGCCGAGTTAACTCAACACATTTCCTAAATGAACTGTCTCTAAATAAACTGTATAGCCGACTATATCGAGTTATGCGGGCTGCGTCAGCAACAAGCCTTACAGTTGTGGATCGGGAACAGGCAGATCAGCATCTTTACGGGTGCTCAATGTCAGGTCAAGGGCAACGTAGAATCATAATGCCCATAATTCTGCTGAGATTTGCAGAAGTCCTGGGAATTGCCGATCAAGATATCGCCATTTTCAATGGCTGAAGTACAGAATATGGGTTGTAGCCGTGGTCAGTCCAGTGTGAAATGTCACAAGTTAGGGTTGTCTCCATATTGTCTCCATGTTGTCTCTATTTAGCTGAAGACGAACGAGATAGGAGGGTTGATTCCCTAAGGAGCCAATAAAATCAGGATTGCAGGGCTAGGGCAGAACTCCTGCGGGGGGCATCCCCCAACCCCTATTTAACTCAATTTACGCTCTGAGCTTCTATGCCACAATCCAACGGGAATCTCCGATTGCTTTTGCTTCGGCTGCAGCTTTTAAGTGTTTTTGCACCACCTGAATCACCTGAGCTGGCTGCAGCGGCTTAGAGATGAATTCTGATGCACCTGACAATTTGGCTCGGACGCGATCGATCATGCCATCTTGCCGCGTCAAGATCACGATCGGGGTGTGCTGGAAGAGGGAAGATTTTCGCAGCAGGGCACAGAATTCATAGCCGTTCGTATCTTTCAGATCCGGATCTAGCAGGATCAGGTCAGGTCGGTATTCCAGTAAAAGGGCAATGCCTTGTAAAGGGTTGAGAATGCTCAAAACTTCATAGCCATGAGGTTTAAGCATTTCAGCGATCGCTTGAATCGTAGCGGGGTTGTCATCCACACAGGCAATCCGTCCCTTGATGGGAGCCGTAGCAGTTTGAGGCAGCGATTCGACGGCAGGGCAAGGAGAGGGTAAATCAGCAATTTCCCGCAGTTCTACGACTCCTTGACGAATCAGCGGAGAGAGGGATCGCAAAACTTCAGGCAGCGATCGCCGCAGCTCTAGCGCTAGATCCCAGAAGGTCAGCTGTCCCTTCATCAGCCGCATCATGCCTTGAGAGGCGATCGCCTCGGTCGAGGGTGGGCGGCTGCGTAAGACTGGAGCCAAATCGGGCGAAAACTGAGACACCAGCTCTTGCAAAAAGCCCAGCCCAGATTCTCTCCACTGATCGCGCAACTGCTGTACCTCGTAAATCACCTGAGCCACGGATAAAAAAACGGTCTTTTGAGGAATTTGCTTGCCAGGATGCCAGCGGGTTTGAATAAACTTTTGTCCCAAGATTGTAAATATCACTTCTTGGACAATCGCTTGAATGACGGCTTTGAACTGGTGAGTGCTAATTTCGTTGCGCTCCAAAGCCTGATTCAGTAAGTCAACCTCCCAAAGCTCGGCTTCCGACTGTGCCAGAATTAGCCAACCTACCGAAAACTGCTCCGGACAGTGATACTTGAAGGCTCTGTACCACCGTCTAACCGAATGCATACCCCCTGTGGCATAAACCAGACGCCCCGAATAAAAGTACAGCCGCCATTGCAGTGCAGCCTGTTTACCGTGGGTAATTACTAGCTCGCCAGTGGCTTGCTGCTGCTGTAGCAAGAGGAGGAGACTGCCTATTTTAGTTACTGATCCTGAGTGGGTAGTCATAGCTCACCTTATCGAGAGGTGCTGGTTGGAGACAGACGCGGCCTGCTGATCCAGTTCTGAGATAGGGATAGCCCCATCTTGATCACCACGGAGTCAAGAGATGTGCCCTTTGAGACTTAAAAGAACGCTCCGTATTTTCTAAAATGCCCGGTTTGATTGGACTTTTACCACCGTGTAACCTGCAATATCAACCAGGAAGGTAAATTTAATAAAACCCAAAACTTAATTTTTGAAAGCGCGGCATTGTCGCGCTTTCAAAAATTAAAAGTTCGGTTTTGATGAATTCGTGACCCTAGCAATTGGCTGGGAGCAATCTGCCTGAAATTATCTGCCGATCAGGCTCTAAACCTATTGTTGAGTTTTTGCCAGAAGTCAGTGGCTCACCCGACAAATGCAGATCAGCAGATCAATTCTTGGCTTCCGGCGCTTCCGGTGTGGGAGCCTGAGCAGGGGTAGAGGTAATGTTATCCACAGCTACGTTGAGCTGATAGCTGATGGGGCTAGAGGAGTGATCTACTACTACAAATTCGTAATATCCAGACTGGCTGAGTTGTCCTGCCCAAGTCACATCGGCGGAATCTTCTGGAAAAGGCGAAGTGCCGTTACCCGGGCGCGGTAAATAAATAGAGAACAGGGTGCTGTGAGCGGGAGCCTGTAAGCTAACTCGCATGATTTGTCCCTGAGATAGCTTTGCCGTGTACACCCTGCCTTCACCCGGTGCAAGGTTGCCTGTGTCTTGAGTGCTAAAAGAATCTGGAGCAAACTGCAGTTGGCTAAGAATTTTACCGGCTTGCATAGCCCGCACTTGATCCGCTGCGATCGCCTGCCACACCTGCCCAATGGGTTGATCAATAAACTCTTTGCCCTGCATTTGCGGCAACAGATGGAAAAACTTGGCATCGGTCACATCAAATAGCGATCGGCTACCGACATAGAGCTTGTTGACCTCCTGCTTCCACTGGTCGCGATCGGCACTCGTATAGTTTCCGAGCTTTTGCCGTGCCTCGGCGCTGAGATTTTGCGCCAGCAGCGTCAGCCATTCATTGGCAATGCCGTCCCAAATGCTGCGCCATTCCGTATCCACGGGGTCATCGCTCAGTTTCCGTCCCTGCTGATCGGGGTGGCGTTCGTAGAAGGTGGCGTTGGTGAGGCTAATTAAAAATTCGGGGCTGATGCCCAGTGTCTGACGACGGGTTTGCAAAGCCTGCTTGCGCTGCTGTTCTGCGGCTGAAAAACTATTTTGCGGCTGAGGAATGATAGTTCCAACCGAGGGCAGCCAGCGATCGCGGAGCCACCAGCCGCCGCCTGCCATCCCCGCTAAAGCGACCAGCAGCAGCAAGATGCCCATGCCGCGCTCTTTAGCAGCCCGAGGAGGAGAGGCGATGGCAGGATATGCCGCACTAGAAGATAAAGCGCCAGGCGATAAAGCGCCGGGCGATAAAGCGCCAGGAGATAAAGTTTCGGTAGGCTGGGTGGGGGGCTGAGTCAAGGCAGGGACTACTGGATAGGAAACCGCAGGAGGCTGAGTCAGCGCTAGATCAGCCGCCGCATCTGCCACGAGCTGTAGCGCGTGCAAAACTTCCAGAGCCGATTGAAAGCGAGCCGCAGGCTGAGGCGACAGCATTTTCAGCAGCACCGTTGCCAAGTTAGAACTCAGATCCAGCTGCTGCTGCCAGGTTTGAAAGGTCTGCCCGCTCACCAGTTCTAGAGGCTCTTTGCCCGTCATTAGCACCATGGCTGTCATGGCTAGGGCATAGAGATCGCTAGGCGGAGAAACCAGCCCACTCTGCATTTGTTCATCGGGTGCATAGCCAACTTTGCCCAAGCGAGTCGCGACAGGCGGCAATTGCTCTGGTGTCATAAACTGCGAAGCGGCAGCGGCAGCCACTTGCTTGACCCCCCCAAAGTCAATCAGCACCGGCAGATGGTCAGTGGATCGCAAAATCAAATTGTCGGGCGAAATATCGCGATGGATGACGCCATTGGCGTGAATGTAGTGCAACACAGGCAAAAGCTGGGCTAGAAGCTGACGGATTTCTAGCTCTGAAAACAGAAATCCTTTTTGCCTGCGGGTTTCTAAAAGCTGGCGATAGGTTTGCCCCTCAACGAAGTCTTGAACCAGGAAAAGATAGCCGCGATCGCCTAAATTAGCCCGAAACAGCTCTCGAAACTGAGGAATTTGCGGATGGCGCAGCTTGTAGAGAACGCCGGCCTCTCGCTCAAATAGCTCCTCAGATTTTTGCAGCGCATAGGTTCCTTGCACCTGCGGCGCAAATTCTTTGAGAACGCAGGCTTCATTGAATCGGTTAATATCTTCGGCCAGATAAGTGCGCCCAAAGCCGCCATGACCTAGCTCGCAGGTAATGCTGTAGCGATCGCCCAAAATCAGACCTGGGTAAATGCCTGCAGCCGCCGCCAATCCTTCCCCTGCCAATTTCTCACCACATAGATGGCAAAACCGGCTCCCCAGCGTATTGCTATGCCCTCGACTGCAATGCAGCGATGTCATGACGGCTCTCCTGGCAAACTCACTCGACTCCTGTTCAACCCTAGCTTACTCAGAGGCAGGCAGAGGCGGAGAGGCGGAGAATCGAATTTGCAGATTGTTTCACTCTTTCGGATTATCTTTCCGGATGCGATCGCCCACTTGCCGTAATGCGTTGAAAAAGAATTGCGAAAATATTCCCTATCACGGAACAAAAATCTATCGTCCGGAATCTATCCTCTTAGCTATTGAGGAGTCCGGATTATGTTCGTGTGTATGATGAAACGGGAAGCAGGAGCCAGTGACAACGCCCCTGACCCTCACAAAAACCACCTGAATTCCAGTCTTTACCGCATTATGAAACCGATGACATTCTCTACGATCCCTTTAATCGTTGCAGCGGCTTTGTCCACTCTGGCTTCTGCCGGTTTGGCTTCACCCGGAACCGCTCTAGAGAATGCCAATCCAGCGTTTCAAGTCGCTCAGAGCAGCCGAGCCGAGCAAACTTGTGTAGCGGCTGCGCGCGATCGCGGGCTACGTGTGCAGGATGTTGTCTCGGTGAATGAACATTCTGGGGGTGCCGAAGTGATTATGGAAGTGCGACAGGGGCGGAATAATTCATCGCAGGTCGGGTGCGATTATTCCAGCGCAACGCGGGATGTTGAACTTTACAAGATCGAGGACGGCTACGACTCCAGCGGTGACAATAACAACAA
>DATNOY010000084.1:0-4987 GCA_036703495.1 Coleofasciculaceae cyanobacterium | reverse complement strand
TGGATGGTGGCTTCCCCGGCGACAGAAGCCGGGTCAATGATTTTTTCACTCAGCAAGCTGAGGGCAGCCTGCATTGAGGTCAGGGGGGTGCGCAGTTCGTGGCTCACCACCGAGATAAATTCTGATTTCATCCGTTCTACTCTGTAGCGTTCGGTGATGTCTTCGCCAATGCTAATGATGCCGATCGCTTCACCGGCCGCATCCCGCAAAACGGTATTGTTCCAGGCAATCATCCGTTCTTCACCCGATTGGGTCAAAATCGGATTTTGATAATGCGTATGAAAATTCTGTGTTATTGCTTCTTGAAACACAATTTCTGTAGCTGATTTCTGACCCGGGGGAAGAAACCGATTAAACCAGGATTGACCCATGACTTCCTCGGATGAATACCCAGTCAGCTTTAAAAAGAAGGGATTGGCGTATTCGACGGTTGCTTTTGTGTTCAGTTCAACCACCACCAGCTGCACGTTATCCAGCAGCGATCGCCAACGACGATCTGATTCTTGCAGCGAGGCTTCCATGCGCTTGCGATCGCTAATATCTAGCACAACACCCAGCGATCGCAACGGCTGATTCTGGTCATCATAAATCGCTCGCCCCCGCGACAGCAGCCAATGCACTGAGCCATCCGGATGCACAACTCGATATTCGGCTTCGTAATCGGTATGAGTGTTTATAGAGCCTAGAAAAAGCTGCTCAACTCGTTCCACATCGTCAGGGTAAATGCGATCGCGCCAGTCTTCGTAGCGGGGTGTGCCGCCAATCGGCAGACCCAGAAGCGCAAAGTGATTCTCATTCCAGGTGAGGTTGTCTGTGGGAAGGTGCAAATCCCAAAAGCCCAGCCGAGTTAAATCCAGCGCCAGTCGGCGTTGTTCTTCACTCTGGCGCAGAGCCGCTTCCATCAGCTTGCGATCGTTCACATCCCGATGGGTGCCAATCATCCGGATGGGATTGCCTGCTTCATCCCAAGCCACCACTTTGGCATAGTCTGCAATCCACTTCCATTCCCCGGACTTAGTGCGCAGCCGATAGTCAAATGCGTAGCGCACGGAATTATCTTTGAGGTGAGCAGACAAAATCTTTTGCACCCAGACTAAATCATCAGGATGCACCAACTGATACCAGGTGCTAGGCAGCATGGGCAATTCATCGGCATCATAGCCCAACATATAAAAATACTGAGGACTAAAATAGACTTCATTCGTGGGAATCTGCCAATCCCAGATGCCGTCGCCGGAAGCTTCGAGCGCCAGTTGCAAGCGCTCTTGACTTTCGCGTAACGCCTGCTCTGCTTGCTTCAGCTCAGT
This sequence comes from Coleofasciculaceae cyanobacterium, assembly GCA_036703495.1. Lineage (GTDB taxonomy): Bacteria > Cyanobacteriota > Cyanobacteriia > Elainellales > Elainellaceae > Drouetiella. The sequence continues at coordinate 3,680 of DATNOY010000084.1, read as the reverse complement.
GATGTCGCGCCCAACGGACTGAAACTCAATCGCATTGCCTTGAGCATCGCACAACATTCGGTTTACCCATTGAGTCCAGCGGACTGCTCCTTGAGCATCAATCACCCGATTTTCAATCACCAGCGTCGGGTTCTCAGCATTGATCGACTGGACGAGTTGAACCACTTTCTCCCGATCGGCTTTGTAAACTATAGGTTTATAGCTCTGCCCAACGATGTCATCGTACTCGACCCCAAAGTAACGACAAAAAGCATCGTTGACAAATAGCATCGTGCTGTCTGGCGCAAACCGAAGAATCAGTTCGGTTTGGTCTTCGACAATGGCTCGGTAGCGGGTTTCACTCTGGCGCAGCTGTTGTTCAATCTGGACGCGTTGCACTAGTTCCTGCTGCAGGCGATCGTTGGCTTGCTGGCGCTCAATTTCGGAGCCGATCCATTGAGCCATCAGCTTAAGCAGCTCTTTATAGGAAGGTTTGAATTCGTTGACAGCCGGAGTTTTGCTCGAAAAACTGAGCGTGCTGTAGAGCTGCCCCTTGACTAAAACTCGCGTCCCAATGTAGCACTCCATTTGAAAGGTCGCGTAGGCCGGATGATGTAGCCATTGAGAGACCGCTGCATGTTGGATCGTCAAGGGTTCATCGGTGTCGAGGATTTCACAACACAATGTTTGTTGGACATCAAAGGTATCCCCTGGTTTCAAAACATCGTCCGGCGAGCGCGCCACCATCACCTGATATTGCCCGTTCTGCACCCGCGCCAAAATGCCAAACTCAAGCCCAAATAGCCTACAGCCGGTAGTTAGCAAGTCTTGAATCCGCTGCTCAAAACTCTGGTGGCGGGCCGCAATCACCCCATAGAATGCTTGCAAGGATGACACATTTTCTTGCAATTCCCGTTCAGCTTGCGTTCGTTGCAAGAGTTCCTGGTGCAGGCGATTGTTAGCTTGCTGCAGCTCTTCAGTACGTTCTGCCACCCGGATTTCCAGCTCTGCTTTGGCGCGTCTTAATTCTTCCTCAACTCGTTTGCGATCGGTGATTTCCTGACAAACGGTGCTAATACCAATGATGCGATCGCCATCTTTCAAGGGCAAAAAGCTCTCGAGCCAGGTTCGCTGCACACCGGGTTGAGCGGGCGTTTCTCCGCTAACTTCCACATTTAACAGCGGTTCTCCCGTTTCCAAAATGGAGCGCAGCAATTGTTCGCCCTCATCCGCCAGTTCCGGGAGCACCTCGCGCACGGTATGCCCAATATGTGCTTCCACCGAAAGCCCATTGATTTCTGCCAAGCGCTGATTAATCCGGACAAAGCGGAGGTTGGTGTCTATGACATTCAAGCCGATCGGGGCTGACTGGTAGATCGCTTCAATTTCTGCTAGCTGTTGCTGCAACTCCAGCTGGCTTTCCTGTAGAGCAATTTCTGCCTGTCTACGGGGCGTGATATCCGTCAGAATCACCACTGCGCCTCTAAAGTAGTTATCCTGATCGGTCAGCGGGCGGGCATTTAAGACCAGACTAAATACCTGGCCATCCGGGCGTTGCAACTCTACCTCAAGCCCTCGATAACTTTCACCCTGCAAGATGGAGTCAATGGAAAAAGCTGCTTTCGGGCGATCCGGTTCTGACGTTGTCCTGGCGATCGACCCGGTCGGGCGGAGGAGCGCGGCGCGGCTAGACGAAGCCCAGTAGAGGGGGCAGAGTGTATCAAAGGATTGCTGTAGGAGATTTTCACCCCACAATTGATTAGCAACCTGGCTCACCCGAATAATTTTTCCGGTATGGTCGCACACCAGGATAGCTTCTCCTGCCTGCTCCAAAATTAAACGGGCCAGTCGTTCTGAGGCCAGCGTCTCTTCATGGCGCTTTTGTTCGGTTAAATCCGTCACCACGACACAGTGAATCGACGAGTCCCCCAAATTGAGATGATTGATCGAGAGGTAAACCGGAAACTCAGCCTCCTGGGTCGTCAGGAACAGTTCTATAGAATTGCGTTCGCCCCGCTCGGCTTCCTGCACCAGTGCCTGCACCCGGGGAAGATCTAGAGGCGAAATTAACTGTTCAAACTGCGAGCCCATCAGCTGTTCTAAGGGCTGTTTTAATAAATTCGCAAAACTGCGATTGCAGTAGACAATTAGCCCCGCCGGAGAGAGGATAGCCGCCCCCTGCTGCATGGACTCAACCAGCAATCGGTACGACTGATCGGCACTCTGGAGGGTAAAGATGCGCTCGCCCTGCTGCGTCGAAACGACGAGCGCGTCCACATCCCCTTGCTGGATGGCTTGCAGGGTTTCCTCGCTGATAGCCAGGCGATCGCGTAGATTTTGAATTTCTTCGAGTAGCTCCGTTCTGGATTTTTCTGTATCTTCCATGAGTCAGTCCGGACAATAGGGGGGATTTTATTTGGGGATTAGGTCTAACCCCAACAAGACTTTTTCAGTATTGGAGAGATCGCCAATGATCCGTCGCAACGGTAGCGGCAGCTGCTTAATTAAGGTCGGGACTGCCATCACATTGTCAGTTTGGAGCGCTTGAGCAGACTGGTAGACATCAATCACCTCTAATTCATACCGCCCCTGCAAATGGGTTTCACAGAGTGCTTTGAGGTTTTGTAAGGCTAACATGGAGCGGGGGGTGGTTCCGGCAATATATAAACGCAGACAGTACTGCTGATCAGGATGGGCGATCGCTTGCTCAAAGCTCGCAGTCACATCATCGCCGGTTACCTGCGGCTCTTGCCGTTCTTCCTCTGGTACTTCACTCATGATGATGCTTTCCTCCTAGCCGCCAACGATCCAGAATCTTTCATGACCTGACAGGTTCATTGCCGGACAGGTCTAATATCAAGCCCCAGTAAAACTTTTTCCTGATTGGATAGATCGCCAATGATCTGCCGCAGCGGTGGCGGCAATTTTCTCACCAGGGTGGGAATGGCCAAAATGCGGTCTTGTTTTGCCAACTCTGGGTTTTGCAATAAGTCAATCACTTCAATCCGGTACTGATCGTGGAGATGTTCTTCGCACAGCTTTTTGAGGTTGGCGAAGGCAGCGACCGATTTGGGGGTCTGTCCGGCAACATACAGCCGCAGTTCCCACTGCTCTGCTGCCGGCAGATTGTCGTTATCCTGATTCATCACGGTATCTCCTAGCGTTTCCAATGGTTAGCCAGTCCTCCATTAATCAGCCCAACGGCGCTGCGCTATCATCTCTTGATCCTGGAGTACTCTGGCTTCATATAAGTCTTCTGCTTGATTCAGCCGATCGAGTTCTGCATTTTCTGCCTCCATTTGCATCTGTAACGCCGCAATTTGGGACTGAGTCATCTGCCGGTGCTGTTCTAACTCGCGGCGGCGAGCGGCAAGCTGCTGCTGCTGCCGTAGGCGTGCCTGCTGGTCGGCTGCCTCCTGGATGACGCGAGCCGTTCCTGTGAGCACCTGATTCTGACCCAGGTAAACATCCACCAAGTCAATCCCCTGAGGGGTGAGCCGAAATTCTCGCACCTGGTTTGAGTGTTCCATACCGCGAGACTTGACCAGTTGCAGAAGGCGATTCCGCTCCCCGTTGCTTTCAATGATTCGCACATCGAGCCAGGTATCCATCAGCGAAGAAATGCCGACCTCGGTATGTTCGAGTGGCGTACCTGCAATTACCAGATTGGTCATTAAAACGGTGATCTGTTGCGATTTTAA
>DATNOY010000083.1:0-3146 GCA_036703495.1 Coleofasciculaceae cyanobacterium | reverse complement strand
GGTTCCGCCCGCACCCCAGACTCCCCCGTTAAACTATGGCTATAGAGTAGTGGCACAAAAATAGTTGCGCAATAAAGTTGCACAAATTGCAGATTATGGGTTGAAAGCCCGACTTAGCGAGTCTTTCAACCCATAATCTATTTTTTTAAGCGTGCGAAGAGTTGCCTGACGGGGCATTATCTTGCAGCTATGACTCAGCCCCTGATTCAGCCATAGTTTCTCATCTGGACAAACTGCCAGTATCCTGGGTAAAGCGCCCCTGGTTTTGCGACAGCGTCGGTCATGACCCAGTCTGATTTGCTAAAACTCGCTCAGCAAGGAGATCCGGAGGCGATCGCTCGTCTACTTAACCGTAGCCTCCAGCCTAGAGGAGTCACGGCAAAAATCCTCATTCGCGATAATTGCCTGAAAATTCTGCTGTCTTCTGCCCGTCCTTTAGAGCAGCAGGCGTTTATGCAGTTCCTTCAGCGACAGCTGAGCGATTGGGAATTGGGTACAATTGCGCTGGCCAAAGTCTACAGTCAGCAGATGGGCGAAGGAGTTCCGGCCTGGTCTCAGGATATTTCATTAGCTCAGGGCAAATCTGTCACGGCGTTAAGTAAGCCGGTCTCTCCCAGTAAGGCCGTAGCAAATCAGCCTGTCAACCACAGTTTGCCAGCAGTTTCTGCCTCGTCTAGCCAGCTCAATGGCGCGATCGTCAAAGTTTCCAGTGCGATCGTCAAATTTAAATCTGAGCCGAAAGATTTTTTGTGGACGCTGCGTTCCTTTAACCTCAAGTCCATCTTTCCTTATCATGAGGTGTTTAGTGTCGATCTCTACCGTCACTATGCCGTTAAGCTGCTGCTGTTTCTGGGGCTGTTTCCGCTAATCGTCAATTTAGTGGCAGAGCAGGTCAGCGTAGCGCAAACAGCCTGGCTGCTGGGCATCTACTATGCCTGCATTTGGGCAGTGGTGCTGCATGATCTGATTAAGCCAGCCCATTTTTCTTGGGGCAATACCGTTAAGTGCATCCTGTTTACGGCATTTATTGGCATTCCGATCCTGCTGCTATTTCAAAAAGTGCCGCCCTTTAGCACGCTGTATCAAGCGATCAATGAAGGTAGTTTAAGCGGTCGGCTGTTGGGTTTTGTGTTTGGGGTTGGCGTGTTGGAAGAGACCTGTAAGGCTCTGCCCATTTACTTTTTGCTGCTGCGTCGGGGAAAACTTAGCGATCCACACACGGCCGCATTTTACGGGGCTATGTCTGGTTTAGGATTTGCGATCGCTGAAGGCGCTGCCTATTCGCTGCGCTACGCGTTTGGCTTTAGCCAGGGACATTTGGGACTGGGATCGTTTGTGGCGGCTAATACAATTCGCTTTGTGTCGTTGCCGCTGTTTCATGCCATCTTGGCAGGGATGGTGGGCTATTTTATGGGCTTGGCGGCCGTCAATCCTTCCCGGCAAGGGGCAATTATTTTGATTGGGTTGGCGATCGCGGCCGTTTTACATGGTTTGTACAACACCTTTGCAGGCAGCGTGGTTGGATTAGTGATTATTGCTTTTACGATTTTGCTGTTTGTCACGTATCTGCGGCGCAGTCGTCAGATGGTGGAGGAGATGCAGCAGGCAGAGCTGCAGCGGCAGTCAGGACAGGATTGAGCAGTCGCCAATTCGATCCCAATCTTTAGCGCCCCTTGATTTTCATTAGATTAGTACAATCGTACTTAAAATGGCTCTTACGACAGACGGCGCGATCGCATTTGCCTTTTATAACGGAAGTATTGAACTGTGCAGTGAAACTTCCATGAGCCGCACAGGCGAATCTGCAGCGTTATAAGGATGGCAAAGAATCATGGCGGTTGAAGACCTACGGAAAAACGGAATGATGGCGCACCTGCTAGATGCCTTAGATGCAGGAGAAGATATTGGTCATTACGGCAGGCTGGTGTTTGCCATGGTGGCCCGTCATTTTATGGAGGAGCAGGAGCTGATCCAATATCTCCAGAAAGATCAAGATTTTAGCGAAGCTGAGGCGAAAACGCTGGTGCATCAGGTACAGGGCAAAGACTACAATCCACCCAAGCGCGATCGCGTCTTAGACTGGCAACAGCAGCAAGATTTTGCCATTTGTCCTAACCCCGATGATCCAGATAGCTGCAATGTCTACAAGGATCTAACGTTTCCTGACCCAGTCTACGAGCATATTTCTAGCTATTACGAGCACAAGGCTAGCTAGCGACTAGTTTAGTGAAGTGGGCGATCGTTCTTTAGAGAGGGGCGATCGTTTTTTATGGCTGGGTGTCGTTGGGGATGTATTCGATGAGATCGCCGGGTGTGCAGTCTAAAAACTATGAACGTCGCATCAAGCGATGGGTTGTCGTGCGGATGTTGCCCAATCTGCGACATGTTGATGTGGCAAGGTTTTACAAAGCCCAGAGCCTCACTAAACCAGCGAACAAGGGCGAAATTGGTTAAGTCCTTGCTATGGCAAGTCTGCCAACCACGCTATACTAGTAAAGTTGTCTAAATTCTACACATCCGGGATTTCGGGTGTTTCAGCAGAGGGAATTAGGTCTAACAATTTGCTTTTAGGCAAATGGAGGCTCCTCAGCAGAAATACACCTGGATGGAAGATAAACCCGAAAGGAGTAAATTCATGCCCGTTGTTTCTTTGGCTCAGTTGTTAGAGTCGGGTGTTCACTTTGGGCATCAGACCCGACGGTGGAACCCCAAGATGGCTCCCTACATCTACACTTCTCGTAATGGGGTTCACATCATTGATTTGGTGCAAACTGCCCAACTCATGGATGCGGCTTATTCTTATCTGCGGACGGCTTCCGAACAGGGCAAGCGCGTTCTATTTGTGGGCACCAAGCGGCAGGCGGCAGGTATCATTGCTCAAGAAGCGCTGCGCTGTGGTTCTTACTATGTCAACCAACGCTGGTTAGGCGGCATGCTGACTAACTGGATGACGATCAAAACCCGAGTCGATCGCCTCAAGGAGTTGGAGCGTCGGCAAGAAACGGGTGCGCTGGATCTGCTTCCCAAGAAAGAAGCGGCTGTGCTGCGCCGCGAGCTGGAAAAGCTGCAAAAATACTTGGGTGGCATCAAGGCGATGCGCAAGGTTCCCGATATTGTTGTGATTGTGGATCAGCGCCGAGAATATA
>DATNOY010000082.1:0-3453 GCA_036703495.1 Coleofasciculaceae cyanobacterium | reverse complement strand
TCCCTTTGAAGCTTTGGCTTGCGGTATACCGCTGATTTCTGCCCCCTGGCAAGATACTGAAGCCCTATTCCATCCCGGTCAAGATTTCCTGGTGGCTGAAACTGGAGCAGCTATGCAGCAGCAGCTTCAACGAGTTCTGAGTGATCGCTCTGTCGCTCAAGCCCTGAGTCAACAGGGACAATCCACGATTCGATCGCGCCATACCTGTGCTCATCGCGTGGATGAATTGCTGGATTTGTATGCTCAGCTTCAAGGCGTTGAGCCAGGAGCCGTGCAACTGGAAGTTGGGAAGCAGGAGGTTGCGGTATGAGCTTAAACATTGCCTTTTTTGGTTCTAGTTTAGTATCGGCGTACTGGAATGGGGCTGCTACTTACTATCGCGGCATGATTCGGGCCCTGCACGATCGCGGCCATCGGATCACTTTCTACGAACCAGATGCCTACGATCGCCAGCAGCATCGGGATATGGCTGATCCGGATTGGGCCAAGGTGGTGGTCTATCAGTCCGATCAGCTAGATCAACTTCATCAGGCTTTGGAAGCTGCTCAGCAGGCTGATCTGGTGGTTAAAGCCAGCGGCGTTGGCGTATTTGATCAGTTTTTGGAACAGGCAGTGCTGGAGTTGCAGCGTCCCCAAACCCTAGTCGCCTTCTGGGATGTGGATGCTCCAGCCACACTCGATCGCGTTCAGTCCAATAGTAACGATCCGTTCCGGGCTTTGATTCCCGCCTATGACTTGATTCTTACCTATGGGGGGGGCGATCCGGTAGTGCAAGCTTACCAGGCACTGAAAGCCCGGGTCTGTGTGCCGATTTATAATGCCCTTGATCCGACAACTCATTATCCAGTTGCAGCCGATCCTCGCTTTGAGGCAGACCTGGGCTTTTTGGGAAATCGCTTGCCCGATCGCGAAGCCCGAGTTGAAGCATTCTTTTTGCAAGCGGCTGCCCAGTTACCCACTGCTCGATTCCTGCTGGGTGGCAGCGGTTGGGGTGATAAGCCCTTACCTGCTAACCTGCAGTACATCGGACATGTCTATACCCGTGACCACAATGCCTTTAACTGCAGTCCTCGGGCTGTTCTCAACATCAGCCGCGCCAGTATGGCCCGCTATGGCTTTTCGCCAGCGACACGGGTGTTTGAAGCGGCTGGGGCTGGAGCTTGTCTGCTCACCGATGCCTGGGAAGGGATTGAACAATTTCTGGAGCCAGATCAAGAAGTTCTGGTGGTGCAAGACGGTGCAGAAGTGGCGGAGGTGGTGCGATCGCTCCAACCCCAACAAGCCCGCCGGATTGGAACGGCCGCCCGTCGGCGTGTGTTGGCAGAGCATACCTATGCCCATCGGGCGGCTCAGCTAGAAGCCTTGCTGGATGCTCGTTGCTTTGAGGTCAGCCGATGAAGTCGCTAAAGCTTGTCATTCTGGGACTTTCCATTACCTCTGCTTGGGGGAATGGCCATGCCACCACCTATCGTGGATTGGTACGGGGGCTGTGCGATCGCGGACATCAAGTCTTATTTCTAGAACGAGACATGCCCTGGTATGCGGCCAATCGCGATTTGCCAGAACCGCCTTGGGGTAAAACAGAGCTATATCAAGACCTTTCTGATTTGCAGCACCGCTTCACCACCGAGGTGAAAACCGCCGATCTAGTGATTGTGGGATCTTATGTACCCGAAGGGGTGGCCGTCGGCGACTGGGTAACTCGCACGGCCCAGACTGCTGCCTTTTACGATATTGATACCCCGGTGACGCTGGCGAAGCTAGAACGAGGCGATGCCGAATACCTTTCTGCCGAACTGATTCCCCGCTATCAGCTCTATCTCTCCTTTACCGGTGGCCCCACCCTGCAGCGATTAGAGCAACAATTTGGCTCCCCTCAGGCGCGGCCGCTCTACTGCTCTGTTGATCCGGACTTATATTATCCAGAAGTCAAGCAACTGCCATGGGATTTAGGCTATATGGGCACCTACAGTGCCGATCGCCAGCCCGTCCTGGAAGAGCTGATGCTGCAACCGGCGCGGCATTGGCAAGCAGGGCGCATGGTAGTAGCCGGATCGCAGTATCCTTCCGATCTGTTATGGGGAACCAATGTCGAACGAATTGAACATCTGCCGCCGATCCAACATCGCGATTTCTATAATGCCCAGCGGTTTACGCTCAACATTACTCGAGCCGATATGGTGCGATCGGGGTATTCTCCTAGCGTCAGGTTGTTTGAAGCCGCTGCTTGTGCAACGCCCATCATCAGTGACAAGTGGGAAGGCTTAGAGACATTTTTTGAAATCGGTAGCGAAATCCTGGTCTCGCAGTCTTGGCAAGAAACGTTGCACTACTTAAAAGACATTCCAGAGTCAGAACGGCGAGAAATTGGCGATCGCGCCTATCAACGAGTCTTATCTGCCCATACTGCAGCACATCGCGCTGCGGAACTAGAACAGTATATTGCTGAGCTATTGCCATAGATGAACCCGCAGGCTGATCTAACCCTCATGACTTCTTAAAGATAAACATTGAAATTCTGTACCGCCCGCGCAGCGAACGGCACAGAATTTTGGATCTGGTTTTTAATGACGCCGAGGTACTTAAAATTTCACTAGAACCGGAGCCTGTCTGCTCCGGGCTGTTTTTCCGGTTGCTGCGTGTACCACCACGCCCAGGCAATTAAAACGGCCTGGAAAGGTAATCTAAACCAGTACAGCAGCGGATGATGCGGAATGCCATCAACAGGGATACTGTTAATCGCTTGATTAATATTGGCCGGGAAAACGGCAATGAATAGGGCAATTAATCCCCAAGCGGCTGCAACGCTAATCCACGGAATTAATAACCCAATTCCCCCTAAAATTTCAAACACGCCGCTGATATAGACCAGCGCAGCAGGATTAGGTAACTGAGGGGGAACGATGCGAACAAATTGTTCAGTATGAGTAAAGTGAGTAATCCCCACAATCATGATGGCTACAGACAGCACACCCCGCAGGATTTCCTTCCGCCAGCCGAGTTTAACGTGAGCAGTAGTCATAAAAAAAACTAGAAACTTCTTTGGAATCTAGCAACTTCTGAAAAAGCCAGCGTCTACCTGGAGTTGAATCTCGCTGAAAACGTCGATAGACACAGAGTCAGCACTGTCCCCTGCTCCCCCTGTGCACAACTGATTTGGGATTGCTATATATATGTGAACTTCTGTTGAACTTTACGGACTTTCCTGAAGCTAAATATGGCACAGCGTATTAGTAAGTAGTGTCTTAAGGCTGCGGAGGAGCATCTCTTCGCGTCAGGGGCATATCCTCCGCTTGGCTATCTTCAAGGACAGTTCATGCGTATCTCAGCTGCTACAGTTTGTGCCTTCGCTAGCCTGTTTGTCAAAGATCTGAGCCAGCAGGCCATTGCTGCTCCGATTTTGCCTGCCGTGGACAAAGCACCCAAAGCAGAAGCCCAGACCCTACCTGCTAG
>DATNOY010000081.1:0-4786 GCA_036703495.1 Coleofasciculaceae cyanobacterium | reverse complement strand
AGTATCAAGCAGCGATCCAAGAACTAGAGCAGCTATTGTACGAAGACCAAGCCTGACCCAACCCCTGTAAAAGTTTCATACTTTCTTTGAATTTGTATAGAGTTATGTAGCGTTTTCCCCATCCAGGGGTAGCTTAAGGGTATGAGTCCTAAGCAGCTACAGATGCTTAGGAGAATCCGTATTCATGACGTTCGGCGGTCAAAGCTTATGGTTCCCCGTACAGATTGTCCTTACTGTTCCTATCCCTTGCTACTCCACAGTTCCGCAGGGCAACCCTACTGGTTTTGTTGCCGCTGTCATCAAGATGTTCCTTACGGAATTGACCGAATACCAACACTCGATCCATTAGAAGCTTCCTCACCGACCCAGCATTTACCCTCCCGTACAGATCACAACCTAGAATTAGCAGCTGAACTCATTCAACCAAAACAGGCAGATCTGCAATTGGAGTTCGCAAAACTCAATCAGCTTAAAGAAGACTTCCTGAATACCACGTCTCATGAACTGCGAACCCCGCTCTCCAACATGAGGCTGGCCATCCACATGTTAAACGCGCTTCTACACCAGGAGGGCATCTTAGCAGCTGAACCAGCAGAGACAGGCACCAACCCTGCCAGAATTTCTGACTATCTCAAAGTGCTCAATGACGAGTGTGAACAAGAAATCAGCTTGATCAACGACCTATTGTCCCTACAGCAGCTTGAGGCGGGCACCCAACCGCTACTGCCAATGCAGCTGCTGTTACAAGACTGGATGTTGCTGATGGTCGCACCCTTTGCAGAGCCAATGTTCAACCATCAGCAACAGCTCCGCATTGACATTCCATCTAACCTTCCGCCTTTAACAACGGACTTTACCCTGCTAAATCGTCTCCTGTCAGAGCTAATGCACAACGCTTGCAAATTTACCCCCCAAGGAGAGCAAATTACCATCACGGCGTCTGCTCTAGCAGGTCGAATCCAAATTCAGGTGATCAACTCAGGAGTTGAGATTCCAGAGAGTGAATTAACGCAGGTCTTTGACAAGTTTTACCGTATTCCCACAGAGGATCCCTGGAAGCATAAAGGTACAGGCTTAGGGCTGACCCTGGCAAAAGCGCTGGCAGGATATTTGGGCGGAGCGATCTGGGCAGAACTCCAGTCTGGGCAAACCTGCTTTACCGTTGAGCTGCCTTGTCAGGAAAGCCAAGGAATTACTCACAAAGACATCCTGATGAGTTATGCAGCCTATTATCTCAGCCGTGGCAAAACCATCCTCAGCCCTCGCCAAGGCATACTCCCCTTCGAAGGCGAAGTGTATCAGTACTACGGCTATCACCGCGATTTTCTAGAATTTTGGCAACGATTGTCCCAACGTCATGACTTCCCTGAACTCTACCTCCAAGGGGATGATCACGCCTTTCACCAGTTTCTAGAGGGAAGCTGCACAGTTACAGAGTGCGCTCGTTGTCGTCTGCCCATTCCTACCGAAACAGGGCATGTATACAGTACGCCCAGCTGTTTGCTGTGTCACGATCCTGTAACACCAGAGAATACGCAGAGAGATTTATCAAAACAGCGGTTTGATGGTGATACAGGCATGACCCAAGTACTCGCGATTGGTGTACAGTGTCATGCTGACAGCAGGCTAGAAGCATTACTGACTGCCAATGGATTTGAGGTCACTTTCATCTCTAATCCCCAAGCAATTACTCTGAGCGCCCTACCACCCTCTGTCGATCTAGTTCTCATCAATGCTGATATGTCAGAATCAGTAGCCCAAGATTTAGCAAAAAAACTTGGCTGCTATCCCCATCTTCAGGGAGTGCAGATTGTGGCACTCACTTCCCAAAACCGGTTTAGCCTCCCCTGGACAGAACGGAAACTGGGCATCGAAGACTATCTTCTATTGCCATTAGGAGGCGATCGCTTAGCCCAGCACTTACATCAAGCAGCGTCTCATTCATCAACCGATAGCCTATCCCAATTACATTGGTTTCCCTGCTAATAGGCATCGCTTTACAGCAGGTTTTCAATTTACAGCAAGTTTTAACAAAGAGCGATCGCGACTAATTGAACGAAATTGGTAGCAGAGACATCACCAATGCGATCGCAAATTTCAACCCATTCACCGCTTGCATTGCGATAGATAATAGGGCAGAGCTGGCGAAACATTACCTACGCCTCTAACCAAGTCTAAAATTTGCAATTGATCGGGCAATATTCATCCCTGTAAGGCTTGACAGTTGATCTAATTTCTACTCCTAGAAAAGTTAGCTGAATTACCCGCTAACACTGGTCCCAATCAGATTCACAAGTTCAACCTGATTATTAAGAGTATCTATTAACTAGACTTAGCGATCCGCTCCAGCAATACGACATCCTCAACGAAGTTTCCATCAAAAATGGTGTAGATTCAAAAATAGATGAGGCAATCTTATCTCCGATTGACCTCCAAAACTGTAACGCCATGATCGAACTTGAGGAATGTAACTTTGACAATTAGGCACAATTCAGACATTTCATTGAGCAGGCTAAAGGAATTGCCCTTTGGATTACTCATAACCTGTCTGATCATCATGATCTGGGCGATCAGTCTATCTCATCTCCTCAGTCTTAATCTATCTCAATTGAATATTCTCTTCCTATTAGCCGCTGTGCTGTGGCAAATTTTCCTGTATGTTGGGCTATTTATCAGTGCTCATGATGCCATGCATGGTATTATTTGTCCTCAAAATCCGCGCCTCAACGATGGAATAGGCACTTTTTTGCTAACAGTTTATGGATTGTTTTCTTACAAGCAGTTGAGCAAAACTCATCGGCAACACCATCAAAATCCTGCTAGCGAACTTGATCCAGACTTCCACGACGGCAAACACTCAAACTTCTTTGCTTGGTACTTCTATTTCATGGGGCGCTACTGGAGTTGGACACGGTTTTTGGGACTCGTGGCAGTATTTCACGTCCTGCATCGACTCTTTCATATTCCCGAAAATAATTTAGTGCTCTTCTGGATTGTTCCTTCTGTTTTAAGCTCAGTTCAGCTTTTCTATTTTGGAACATTTCTGCCGCACCGAGAGCCACTGCATGGATATGACAATCCTTACCGCTCCCAAAGCATTTACCGCCCGTTTTTCTGGTCACTCCTGACTTGCTATCACTTTGGCTATCACCGAGAACATCACGAGTGTCCTCATATCCCATGGTGGCAGCTTCCCATCATGTCTAAACGCTCTAGATTGGTATAAGGCTTGTCCGAAGAGGGCTGCAGGGATAACGTCCTAGCCACAGGTAGGACTCCCACCCCTCTTGTTCACATACAATCTATAGCGCTTCGCGCTTGACTAAAAACCAGAAGATTTTTGAAAGCTGCACAGCTTTCAAAAATCTTTTTTACTTCATTCATCATGGGCGATCGCTACATCACCCAGACGGAGGGAATGCAAATTTTGAATTTTGAGGTTGAAATTGAGCAACGAATTTCCAGAGCCGACGAATAGCGATCGCCGGAGCCAGAATCACCCCAATCCAGCACCCAGCGGCAGACTGAGGGCAAGTCTCGACAAGCCTGCCGCCGCAACCAGTTCAACAGTAGAAAAGATCGGATTTGGTAATCCACCCAATATGTCCGTTGAAGTCGCCCGAAAGATATTCATCAATCCCGTCGTGATTCCAGCAGTCCCTCCTGCAACCAACACCACTGTCCAGTAAACGAGGGGATGCATCTTCAGGTGCTAGAGAGAACATCATAACGGTTCCCGCTAAAATAGCAGCAGGGGTAGCCGCGCAATCTAGCACATCGTCGAATCCTGCGATCGCTATATAGCTTTAGCAGGATGGATAACATTAGTAAACCCACCAGAATAAACACATCAGCTTCAGGGCAATCTCGCGTTATTTTGGAGGAAGTAATGGCTACCAGCCAACAGCAGCAAGTGATCGGGGTCGTGTGATATGACCCATCTTGAGCATACTCTTTTACTTCCAAAAGCCTCTTCAACCGCATCCTCCGCCGAACTGGTTCGATCGATACATTCTCATAGTTCTATAAGAGGACTCGCCATAGCGCTAGCAATTCTTGCCCTGTGGGTCAGCAGCTGGGGATTTTTGTTTATCCCTCACCTTCAAATTTGGTGGGTGATTCCGGCGATCACTATACGGACTTTTCTATATACAGGTTTATTTATTACTGCCCACGATGCCATGCATCGATCGCTCTGGACGGGACATCCTGAAGTAAACGACAGGATAGGCGCGATCGCCGTTTTTCTATATGCCTTCTTTGACTATCAAAAACTGCTTAAAAAACATAGGCTCCACCATCAGCATCCTGCCAGTGAACTAGATCCAGATTTTTGTGCCCATCAAAATCCCCTTCTCTGGTATTTTCACTTTCTCAAGCAATATTGTGGTTGGTCGCAACTTTTGACGCCCATCGTGATATTTGAAATCATTCAATATCTGTTGCAAGTTCCAACCATTCATTTAATTTTATTTTGGGCGATTCCTGCTTTACTCAGCTCAATTCAACTGTTCTACTTTGGCACATTTCTGCCACACCGCGAGCCAACGGGTGGATATCATAACCTTCACCGGACTCAAAGTAGTTCTTTCTCCATCATCTGGTCATTCTTAACCTGCTATCATTTTGGTTATCATGAAGAGCATCATCAGTATCCTTCCCTTCCCTGGTGGCAGCTTCCGATAATCTATAGATTGCGCCAAACTATGCAGGGACAGACCCCCTCGTTGCATCGGGGTTTGCTATTTAGATCGGGTTACGATTCTGCCCCGCTCGGGCGCGAAAC
>DATNOY010000080.1:0-4464 GCA_036703495.1 Coleofasciculaceae cyanobacterium | reverse complement strand
AAAGGCGGAGAACACTTCACCCATCATTCGTTGAGCATTGCCCCACGCCACGCTGGGGACTGATGTATTCGGGTTCAACTCTGCCAAGCTATCCAGCAGGTTTGCCGATGTGGTGGTAATCTTTGACTCGGTCAAGGCATTGAAACTAACCGCTGGGTTGAGCGATCGCCGGGGAGCAGAGATAGTCCAATCATTGCAGTTGCGGCATCGTCCTAGCAGTTGTAGCGCCTGGTCGGGTGGCACAATGCCGCAATAGAGCAGTAGACCTTGGTCAAACGGGGTTTGAATATCTAGACCGCTTTGAGCCACAGGGCTATAGCCGAAGCGATGGATCGTCTCACCAGCAATGACCACATCCGGCATTGGGAACAGTTGCCGATTGAATTCAATGGTTTCGCTGGTGGCGATCGCCATGGCACTGCCTAACTTTTGGCTGTGCAGCAATGCTGCCTTCAATGCTGATTTGGAATCGCTGGCAATGACGAAGCTTTCGCCTGCTTGGATTCTTTGCTCAATCCAGGCAAACTGAATCCCATCGTGGCTTAGAGAGATGGCTCCATCTTTATTGCGGCATTCCGCCCAAGCTATTTTTTTAGCAGATTTGCCTTCTACCTGGCGGTAGATCATGCGGCTCTTGCCCGATCGATATAGAGAAATGATGTCTAAGTCAAAGTCGCTCAGGTTGGCGTCCAGTGCAAATAAGGTGCCTGCTTCCCGTAAGCAGCGCTCTAGCTCTGCAAAGATGGCAGGGTTGGCGCTGGAGGCTTCACCGCGAACACCTGAGAATTCATCAATGACCACGATCGCGTTTGCCCAATCGATGTGGGCCGTGTGGTAGTCGCTCATGCCTTCTAAGCAAAAGGTATAGATCCCCGGCTGCTTGGTACGGAGCATCTCGTTAAAGAGTTTGACATCGTCCTGGTGGTTATAGACTACTAGCCCCAACTGCTCTGCCCGCTGTCCGGTCTGGGTGTTGAGATTAGCGCGGCTGGTAATCCAGATCAGTTGACGAGTGCCCCCCCATGAGACAATCCCCCGCAGCAGTCCTTCAGTTTTGCCGCTGCCAATACCGCCTCGGATCAGAATGGTTTGTGCCAGTAGCATGGGTTGGAGTGGATCGCCTTGCTGCCAGCCCTTGTACCAAATCGTTTCAGCCTCTGGGGTTTGGCTCAGGTAAAGCGCCAGATCGGTTTCCTGCTTGTAATTGGTGCGAAAGGTCAGCATCCGTTTGCTGATCAAGCGATCGCGGTTCCTTTGGGTTTCGGTACGTGCTAGGTCAGGTTTAGCAAACCCAATACCCGCCCCTATTGCAGTCAGTTCAAACCCTGCTAAGCGAGCTAGATAGGCAATGGGCACCCGTCCTTCGCTGAAGCCATCCCAACGGTTCTTGCACTCTCCAGGTCGATACTTTGATCCACGCTGGCTCCAGCTATCCCATAGCTCTAGTCCATCATCGTCGGGGAGGGCTGACTTGATGGACATTCCAACTTTGACCCAAGCATCATAGTCCAGCGTGTCTGGGTCAATGGCTTGAAGCCATTGCTCAATGCTGTCTTTCCCGACGATGCCTGTGAACTGTAGCTGGGGTTGCGCTGCCCAATATTCCCGCTTGGCGATTTCAGAGGCGATCGCCTGTACAATCCAGTCTGGGGCAGGCTGAATGCCATACTCCCAGCCCAGCTTGAACTCATAGCCCTGGGTCTCCGGGTGGGCGCTCGGGGGCAATGTGGCACGACTGCCGCCTAAGAGCAGTTCGATCGCGTCAGTTCCATGCGTTTTCCAGGTGGGACATTCCGTTAGCCTGAGCTTGGAGAGAACGCTTGGGAGTGCCTCAATCCTGGCAGTTAGGTCGTCGGGCAGGCGATAGAGCAGTGAGCCATTGTGCGGTTTGCCGCTGCTCCAGGCGACTGTCTTATCGGGTTGTGACTGCCCTGTGATTTCGCAAAACAGCTTGTGGGCGGTCTTGCCATCAATGTCTGCAACGACATATCCGTTAGGGATAATCAGAGCAAGGCCATCGTAGTGCTGTTTGTAGCTGGAGCCATCTTCCCGCTGCACCCATCCGCCGTTGTTCAGCAAATGCTTGAGTTCAGAGCGCGATAGAGTCTCCCGCTGCCAGCCAGGTCGGATGGGGATCTTGCGAGCGGTGGGCGTAAGGGTAAACTCTGCGGGGATGTCGCTAAGAGCGGCAATCAGGCGATCTGTTCTCACCTGTTCGGAGGTACGCTCTCGTTCGGGG
Organism: Coleofasciculaceae cyanobacterium; assembly: GCA_036703495.1. Lineage (GTDB taxonomy): Bacteria > Cyanobacteriota > Cyanobacteriia > Elainellales > Elainellaceae > Drouetiella. The sequence goes on along the minus strand of DATNOY010000080.1, from coordinate 2,225 downwards.
TAGCGGGCGGCTGCAATCATGTTGCACCTCCACACCGTCGAGCTAGGAGGTCAGCATTGCCGGTAGGATTGCGATCGTCCCCTGACTGGAAAACCCTGCTGTGGCTTAGGTTTAGTAGGTCTGTTTGCCCAATAAGTTTGCAATATGCACCGTAAGAACTATTCACTGGTCGGCTACCCTGTTGTGTGGATGGGAGCCGAGTCGCTTACGTCTGTTCTGGTTCTAGCTTTTGGGGCCTAGGAGTAGCCTGGTGTGAGGAGTAAATTGCTACTAAAAGCAGAATTTCTCTGCTTTTAGTCAAGTAATTTTGAAACTTCAAATTGATATGGGATACAATGTATCCAAATCAATAGACCACTCTGTTGTCTTACTGGAATCCAGTAGGCTAGAACCGGAACCGGGCGCTTTTGGGACTCTATCAACATCACGAAGTTTGGCGACTGTGCGGATGTGATATGAGTAGTGCGACTCGGTTTTTGGTTTATTTTGTTTCCTTCAGCCCTTGGCAGCACCTGCTTCCAGGGGCTTTGCATATATAGGTTTGGAAAAGGTTCTCCTATAGCGATGATGTTGTTCAATAGGCTATGGCGATCGATCCTACCCTACAACTGCAGGTTCTTTAGGTTTTTTTTCAAAGACTTGAATATTGGCTTCTAACAGCTCAAATCCTGCTTCTGTAGGGTTCCCCATTTTCCCAGCGATCGCTGCAACCCACATCGGGAAGTTAGCCTGAGCATCCTCCAGCTTCTTCCAGACCTTGGGCTTGACGGTGACGGAAAAAATGCGTCCGTCGCAGTCTATCTCAAACGATTTCCAGCCATTCTCGACAGTGGTTGCCTCTGGCAATTCGGTGATTTTGATGGTGAGTTCGAGTTTACCTGTTGTGGTCATCGGTTATTGATTTCCTATCAGCGTTTCAAAGGTGTTTCTCATCGCCGCTCAATCTTTAGCTCAAGGCTTAGATCAGCGATTGTATTCTAGATCCCTGCTTCCGTAACGGCTCGATTGACTTCCTCTGTGACCCCTAGCCGATCGCCCCAGGCTTTGAGGTACTGCAAATCCAGTGACTGACTCTTGACCTTAAACACCCCCAACACATCGCGCCATTGCTTTTCAGACTGCGCTCGCCGTCCCCACTGCAACTTGCTGAGGATCACATCTTCAGCAGAAGCGAAGAACAAAGAGCCAATCCCTGGAACATCAATCAGCTGCCGCCGCTGAAACTTGAGGGTCTCGAACTCATCCTCTTTAGCCAAGATTAGATCAGCGCGTGAAACGCTTTCAATGTGGGTGATGCTCAGGGTTGCAATCCTGCCCGCGACGACGTCTTCGATGCCGGCGACATAAAAGCCAGCCGCCTCTAGTGCCTCAGCCAGATTGGGGATATCTGCCCGAAAGATGGATAGGACAGCGTCTAGGTCACGCGTTGTTCGAGGCTCTCCGTAAGCAATGGCCGCTACGCCACCTGTGATGTAGTAAGGGATCTCTAGCGCTTCAAAGATGGGATGGAGCAGTCCTGCCAACCCGATTGAATCTTGTATCCAGGTCATCTCGTTTCCTGTGGGAATGTATCCGGGGGGGCAATCTTCCTGGAGCCAAGCTGACGCAAGTTTTTGAGCAAACGCCTGGGGGCTAAGGTGTGAGTTGTCTCGTTTGAGACAGGCTAGCGACAGCCTTCTAGCGCTGCGGATCATCCCAGATCCCATGAGCAGGCGATCGCTGTTCAGCCGCTTTTGCAGGAGGGAGAAGAATACGGCATCGGCTTCTGGATGCGTGTCTTCAGACTGGGGTTTATAGCCGGTTTTAACAGTGACCATTGTGATTTTCTGAGCCTCAGCCTCAAGTCGGGTGGCTGGTTTCCACGTCAGCAGCAGCCCAAACATAGCGAGAGAGAATGTAGTCAGCCTTACGACGAGGGAGGTAGAGCTGATTGAAGCAACCAGGGCTAATAGGTTGTCTTTCTCAATCTCTAGTTGTTGTAGACTTTCTCTACTATTGCTTATCTTCTGCGCTTAAGAATTTGTTCAGCCGTTAGACGTAACACCTCAAGCCGAGATGGAATAACCATTTGCCCTGTGTAAATGGCTTCTTCGTAGAATCCATCCACTAGCGTAAAGACGGTGATTTTGCTGCCATCGGGATCAATTGCCCAATACTCTGGTATCCCCCTTGCAGCATATTCAGACCGCTTGAAACGATAGTCCCGATTTTCGTTGACAGGTCCT
>DATNOY010000079.1:0-3013 GCA_036703495.1 Coleofasciculaceae cyanobacterium | reverse complement strand
GATGGAAACACTACCCAATTCCACTTATCTTAAATAGTTGATTGCTTGTAGTCTATCGTTTGTAGCCAAGATGGATGATTCTTCAGCCTAAAGTCAGGTTTTTTTAACTTTTTGAACGGGTTGAGCTTCCAGTTCTAAGGCCCAAAGGACTAACCCCTTGGGGACGCGAGTCATTAAAACCGTGTTGCCCCGCTGAGTTAGTAAGGCCGCTTTCTGATTGGCAATTGCAAGGGTTGGAAAAAATTTGACATAAACGTAATATTGCCCCTCGTAGCAGATGGCACCCGTTGGTTCGGACGCATCAGGCAACACGACATGGCATCGTTCAACTGCTTTTTGGGCAAAGATGGGAATAGGGGAGGCAGGGGACAGTTTTGTCGTTTGAGGGAAAGGATGGGGTTGAGGGCTGATCCGTCGCCCTTGAGAACTAGAACCGCTATACATAACTGACTCCTATAGAGATACCTAAGCAAGAAACTCAACAACAGAACCTAATGTCCATCCTAAATCGGTCGTAAAAAAGTAAAGCGGAGTGTTAGGAGGTTGCTAGCGCAACGTTTCGCGAACCTGCCTCAGGAGGAGGCACTGCCTCTTCCCTCCCCTTTCCATAGATCATGAGGGACTATGAGGCGCATGCTTCCCTCTGTCCCTCAGATATGTTACCGACTTTAACGAAGTTTTTAGGTTCAAGCCAATGGCAAACATGCGGAATTGACGGCACAGTGCGTTAACCCGCATTACGGAGTTCGGTTCCTCTCACTTCGAGCTAATAGGTTGAATTGTTAAAGTAAGTTCACTAAGTAAATAGGACAAGTCAACACGACCTCCCTTTTGTGACTTACTAGATGAGGCTTTGAATTATGAACGATGCAACTGATCGCATTTCTGGATTCTTTGAAAGCAGCAGTCAACCCAACATGCTCTGGAAATATCTCCAATCCATGAGTCCTGAAACAGTCGCCCAATTATCCAAACCTGAATCTATGGAAGTGCTGCAGGTGATGGAGCGAAATATTTTCGGCTTACTGGGCGGTTTGCCTCCAGAACAGTTTGATGTGGCTATTACAACCAATCGGGAAAGCCTAGGACGGCTATTGGTTTCAGCTATGATGAGCGGCTACTTTTTGCGTAATGCTGAGCAGCGGATGAGCTTTGAAAAATCGATTCAGTCTCTAGGACACGATGCTACGCATGCAGAGTAGTTCTAAGACGGGGTGTCTCTGAAGTTCAAACTGGGTGTCCTTAGGGAGCGATCGCCTAAAGTGCACATTTCAACTAGGGTTGCTAGATTGGGTGCGACGACGAATGTTCAGCTAGACGATCGCTAAGGGAAAGCACCTTGAAGAATCGAGATTACACCCTCATCATCGACAAAAGCGGCAGCATGTCTACCCCTGATCAGCGAGGCGGTAGAAGCCGGTGGACAGAAGTACAAGAATCTACTTTGGCCTTGGCTCGCAAGTGTGAACAGTTTGACCCAGATGGTATTACGGTTTATGTCTTTTCGGGTCGGTTTAGACGTTATGACAATGTCACTGCTCGCAAAGTCGAGAATATCTTTATTGAAAACGACCCGGGTGGCACCACAAATCTGGCTAGCGTTTTGCTAGATGCCATAGAGGCATACTTTCGGGGCAAAGCGGCTGGCAAAGCTAAGCCCGACGGTGAAACAATTTTGGTGATTACAGATGGTGAACCAGACGATCGCATGGCGGTTATGGAAGTGATCGTTAATGCTACCCGTAAGATGGAGCGAGGCAAAGAGCTTGCTATCTCCTTTATTCAGGTGGGAACGGATGATCAGGCGACAAGTTTTTTAAAAGCATTGGACAATCAGTTAGAAGGGGTAGGCGCAAAATTTGATATTTGTGACACCATTACTCTGGATGACATGGGAGATCTAAATCTGTCTGAAGCGCTGCTCAGGGCCATTCAAGCCTGAAGCGGTGAAATCTTAGGGTTTAGTGGGAGGCAAACGACTTTGCCTCCCACTAATTTTTTGAGGTGTTGCGTAACTTACGCAGCAGTCCTAGATGATTTGTAAAGCCCTTCTGCTCCCTTCAGCAGCCTGAAGTTAGGCAATTGAGAGGAGAGATTGTGCAACAAGATGAGTGTGTTTCTCATAAAACCGGCGATGATTCTCATTTTACGCAGGCTAGCAGGGGAACTGGTGCGGCAATCAACAGTCTTCCTTAAGGCAGATTTGCTGGGTAGCTGACTAGATGAGAATCCCTGAAAAGTCTTAAACGCAGTGGTTTAAGCTTGTTTTTCTTTTTCTCAAAAAAACCTCCAAACTTGACACAATTCTCGCTATAATTCCCTACAATAATTCTGAAGTTAACTTTACAGAACTTAATATCCATCTACTCTATTTAATAAAAAACGAAAATCATATGGCTTCTGAAACTTTGCTCCAAGCCCGATTAATTCAATTTTTACGAGATGAGCTGTCTGTTCCGACTACGGCCATCGCTTTAGCGCTACGTCAACCGGAGCAAAGCAGCAATTTGCCTCTGGTGTTGTGGCAGTACGGGCTAATTACTACGGAACAGCTTGATCAAATTTTTGACTGGATGGAGACGGCTTAAGCGCCCTGAGGCAGACAGAGCAGGTTGAAGCATTTGCAGTTCTGATATTCCACAACCCTAATAACAGCGTGATCCCCGTACTCATCCTCCTTCAGCAAACCTTTTAGAATAGGGGAGTAGAGGGTTTTCTAGCTCTAAGTCAGCGATCGTTGGCTTTCTGAACCGTGTGCAGCGAGGCTAAGCAGCCCGTTCTCCACGCAAGGATCTGCGCGATCGACTGAAGCAACATTTAAAAAGGAACGCTGAACAGAATGGCGATTAAAGACCAACCTCAGCCCCCCCGTTCTCGACAGATTGGTAATATTCTGTTGCTGGTGTCGGGGCTGTTTTTACTGGCAAACGTTTTTCTACCCAACTTGCTAGGTTCATCCATTCCTAAGGTTCCCTACAGCCTGTTTATTGATCAGGTACAGGATAAAGAGGTA
>DATNOY010000078.1:0-4625 GCA_036703495.1 Coleofasciculaceae cyanobacterium | reverse complement strand
GGACGTAAAGCGTCCGAACAACCAACCCTTTTCAGCACTTTTGAACAGCATTTAAACTTCGGCTGGATTAAGGGAGTTGAATACGGATCTAGAACTATGCTGGCACTTCTGAAAATCAATAAACTCAGTAGATTTAGCAAGGGCTAGTAAAGCTTGATACTAGCTGGTCAAATTATGGCAAAGCAGATGCAAAATATCCTGCTGAGCAAGGGGACTCGTATCTTCTTTAGCGCTAGTTTGAGTGTATTCCGCTATACAAGAATTTTCAGCTTTAGAGCAAAGGCTGCTAGTTGAATCAAATCAGCATACTTAAGCAATTCTCGATTGCGTCAGCCACAGGTATTTTTTAGAAGCCGCGCGGAGCGCGGCTTCTAAAAAATACCCCACACTTAATGAAGCGCAAAGCGCTGTAAGCAAATAGCGATCGCCACAGCAGCAATGTTTTAGATTGAACTCAACGAAAAAGGCTAGGTAAGTACACTTCAGCAGCACTTACCTATCTTTTGACATCCTCCTAAAAATAGATAAGAAATAGCTATATTTATAAATTTATAGTGAAGTTTACCTGAACAAACGCAAGAATTGACGTTTTATCCTGCAATATACTATGCTACAGACGGTTTAACTTTCGTGTTATCGTAAGTTAAGATAAAGGGTTTTGGCTAGATCGTGAGTTTTTGCTAGAGATAGGATCCAGTGTGTTCACGGCGGTATTGAACTTGATGGCTTTGTTAAACCTGTCGTCTTTCCCCAGTAAGCGCAATGCTCAGAAGCAGCTCTCTTACTTCTGTAAAGATTCGAGCAGCCGTTTATTCAAGATTTACAGTTCAAGCTTCTCGACTTTTTGTCGCGAGAGACACCGCCACCTTTTAAAGTGATCCGTTAACGTCTTCTGCTAGCAGGATTTTTATTTTTTCCTGCTAGAGCATATTCTACAGAGAATGCTAAATTCAGCTAATAATTTCAACCATTGCTGTCAATCAGAGGAGTATCTATAAGGTCTGGAAACAGTGTGCTACTCCATTTTGTTTCTTAAGCTAAGGTAGGCTGTTTTCCACACAATCATCCTTTTTAGGAATTTTGGATTCTGCCGATCTACTACCCGTTCAATGAGTCCATTCAACTTGCTCTCGAGCGCAGCCTTTGTCAAAATGTAATGCTGGAAACTAAGGTGTTCTAGAGTTTGTTGAATCTTAGAGTTTTTGAGTCTAGAGTTTTTGAGTCTTTTGAAGTATCTTTAATCTTCAATCGGCTCTATTTTTGGCAATGAACCTGTGCAGCATTTACCTGGAATCAGGGGGTGATAATGAGAATGAATACTGCTTTTCGCCGCTATCATCGGCAAATCTCTGTAATGATGTGTATTCCTTTAGCTTTGACCATCATTACAGGGATGGCCTATCCAGTTTTTTCTGAATGGTTCTCTCTTCCTGAAGTAGCTGGATGGATGATCCAAATTCACTCCGGTAGAATTTTTGGACTTGAAGCAATCTATCCCGTTTTGAATGGCGTTGGACTCGCTGGATTGTTGGTTACGGGGCTAAGTATGACTAGCCTATTTCGTAGGAAGCGGCAGATCAGCGAAAGCTTAGTGAGTCAAGAAGTGCAGAAGGAAGAACTGATCGAGCGTTAGTCACAAGTATTTTTCGGCCTAGTAGACCTCGGCTTAAATCTAACGACCGTTTGGAGTGTGAGCGTCTCGCTCACGCGGGCAAGATGCCCGCACTAGGGTCGTTCAATTTCCGCCATCTTATACTAGTGCCACTTTGCTCTTCTCACTTCTCGTTCGAAGTACCTTTGGAGTTCCGGTATAGCATCTATCAGGAAAAAATATGTTCACAAGGCGCAAGGCTCGTCAGATTTTGTTGGTGGCTCTACTGGCCGTTGCCACCATGCTTGGAGTGTTTTTCGCAGGGTTTATCACAGGGCAACCTGCCAATGCAGAGACTAGGAAAGCCGAACAAATTGCTAAGGAAATTATTGCTGCCTGCCCTTTAGCCGATCCGGGGGATAAAGACGCTCGCGACGCCTGTGGTCAAAAACTTGGCAATTCTAAATTATTGGCTAGCTCTACCGCAGTACCCGTACTGTGGGGTACACAGCCCAAAACCGGTGACTTTAACCTGAAAGCCAATCGGAATACCACTAAGTTCCACCCCTTGGTCATGTGGCGAGTGTATCTCTCGGTATTTATGTTCACCGGCGATTACAAGATTGAACAGGTGGGTGATCAGGATAGCGGTTATCAAACCATCATCCATATGCCCTACCAATATCGGAACAAACTGGATATAGGAGAGTATCCTTATCCTTACTGGCATTCCAAGAAAAAGTGGGACGCCTTCCAATACTCTCCTGAAGTTGATGTGGTTATTGAGCAAGGGAAGGTTACAGGAGTAATCCGCGCGGCTGAACGCGACCGCTCTCGTCCCTATGTAGAACATGAATGGGACGGACGCTGGCATTGGACAGGAGCCGCTGGTGAGCAGGAGCCGCGCGTTACTCTGTTTAAGTACTTGTTATCTAAGTCAAATCCCTATGTTGAGCAACTCGATGCTGCCTACCGAACGTTAGATACTGAGTCCCGTAAGCATAGCTGCCAAGTTTGCCATAACCCTGGCAACCCTTCACTCATGGCTCCTTTAGGCATCATGGAGTATCCAAACCAAGCGCTCACTATCCGTCACCGGATTGTCAAAGTCATGGAAGCCAATCGCATGCCACCTGCAGGGATTGCATCTAAAGACGGACAGCAAGAGATGATTCCCGCCGGAATTACGGACGAGGCTGAGCGGCAAAAGTATCTCAAGGCTGCCAGAGACTTTGCGGAACTGGGAGATAAAGCCCTTGCCTTTGAGGGTCAACCTATAAATTATTAATTGTCTCAGGCAAGGCAAGAGCCAGTCAGGTAGCTTTTCTCATCTGTCTGACTTGCACCTAACCCATTGACTCCCAATAAATACTCAAAAGTGAGGCTTTGTAATTGATGAATCGTCGCGATTTTCTAAGCTGGTTTAGCCTGGTTGGCATTTCAAGTTCCTTACCTTTTGCAATTGCAGCCTGTTCACAGTCCGGCACAAAGGATCAATCCGTATCTTCTCAACCAAGCTCAAGTCCTTCTCCAACCCTAGATGCTGCCCCCCGCCCTGATGGTTTTACTGCAATTAGCAGTTTGCCTGCCCTCAAGACTTCTCCCACTGGAGTCATTGCCCCTCCAGAAGTAGCTGTGGCCGTTGTTGCAAACCCTGCCAATCCAAACATTCCTTTGGCGGTTAATCCGAGATGTACCCATACAGGTTGCTCTGTAGAATGGCACAAAGAGATAGATTCTTTCGTTTGTCCTTGTCATGGGGCCAAATTTGATTCAGCTGGGAAAGTATTGCGAGGACCTGCTGACAAGCCATTGCAACCTTATAACGTGAAAGTCGAAGGAGAGACGATTCTAGTTAAGATCGTCTAAGGTTCAAAATTTAGAATGTAGCGATAATTACAATTTGAACAGGGTGCAGGGATTTATCCCTGCACCCTGTTGCATTATTGACAAAATTCTAATGCCGTCCCTAAGGATTACAAATTTAATAAAACCTAGGATTCTTTTAGGAAAGGCGGCAAAACTGCCCTTCCTAAAAAAATTCCGGAAGTTAATTGGTTCGCGATCCTAAGCAGAGCAAAATTGTAGAGCCGCTAAAAGGTATTTTCTTACATTTTTCTTATAAAGGTTTAATTAATTCTGATCTAAACTATTGCCACCTGTAGATGGATGTAAGATTATATAGTTTAAGTCAGAGAGCAGGATCAGTATTGTTGCCTAAGTCAACCTAACCGAATCAGTCAGGTTGCTGAGGTGTTTTGCATGATTGAGTTTGAGGGATCTGAGCTACATCTTGCTTTAGCAGGTTTGCGGTGCGGTGCAAAGTCGGTTCGCGTGATCTACCTTCACAGTCAGGAGATAAGTGATCTACCCGCGCTAACAATTTAGAGTTAGAGCTCAACAAAATATAAAGGTGAGAGTATGAAGATGAGGAAGATTCTCCTACCTTACCAATTCTCTGGTTAGCTAGTTCACAACCCAGATCTTCTCTTAAGCAATGTTTATATGCGTATTCTATGCCTTAAGGGCGAGCAGCCGCGTGTCCTTGCAAAAGGTTGGAGTTTTGCAAACGACACGCGCTTCAACACCGACCTACCTGAAGGGACTTAATCCTCGGGCTTATCCAGCTTAACGGCAGCAGACATTCTGAATAGCCCAAACCAGAGCAACCTCCAATGAGTTGTAGTCTAGTGAATTTTATGTAGCTGGTTTATAGCTGCTCCAGTCCATAGCACCGCCTATAAGCAGATTAGAATCGCCTCCAAAAACGTTGTGAGGCGAGTCACGCTGCTGTGGAGCTATTAACCCAATAAAGTCTTTTCTTGATGTATTAACCTACTTTTACCTACAGACATGCAACTTCCATTCCGTGTTTTCCATGAGATGGCATAGCTTCAACAAGATGAAATCCGTATCTTGTAACACTTTAGTTATTTAAATGAATCTAATTTCTGTCGCTGCGTGTGTATAACGTAGGAAAATCTGATGAGCTTTGTAGGGTAAAAATTAGTGTACCGTGGAGAGCTGAGAAAAA
>DATNOY010000077.1:0-3351 GCA_036703495.1 Coleofasciculaceae cyanobacterium | reverse complement strand
CCCCAGGGGGCTGAAGGTATAGCAGCGCCCGCTCATCGGTTTTGGGAGGTTTAAGGCTGCTCGGGCTGTCCCCCGCTCGATTAGATAGCTCTGGAGCCGCCACACAAACAAGCCAACGCTGGCGGTCCCATATCGACCTGGCCGCAAATCTTGCCGTCCTCCACTGCCAATCCGCCGCACTTCGGCCGTGTAGGCCACTCGCTGCTCAAACGGGGTGCCCACCAAATCGGGCAGGCTGGCAGCATGCAGGTTGACGCTGGTATTGGCTGAACGGGCATGGTTGAGTTGCTGGCTGGTGGACAGCAGTTGAAAAAATTCCACTGCCCGCGATCGCCATCCCGTCACATCTCGCACCAGCTGTTCCAGCACGGGAGTAGTGCCTTTGCGGCGGCGATAAGCTAGGGTATTGGCAACATAGGCTCGGCGTTCTTGTTGCCCATAGGTGCGGCTGGCGGCGGCATATAAATCTCGAACGTCCAGCAGATCGCCAATGTAGGGAACCACCCATTCCTCACAGGTTTCAATGAACCAGTTCTCGTACAGGTCGTTGATGTTTTCTTCAACGGTGCCTAGCTCCTGCTCAATGATGGCTAACAGCGCCCGCAATGGCTCATCCTCAGCCGCATCACGAATCCGGTAGATGGCAGGGAGAAGATTGTAGAGGCGATCGGCAGGAGAGGACATGGGAGGAAGCCTTGGGGAATAAAAGCAGATGCAGTTCTGAATGCGGGTCTTAGGTCAGCGTCAGTTTGATGCCGTTGGGATTGATCAAGAGCAATTGGGCGGCTTGAGGCTGATGGGTTGGCAGATCGTAGCGGGCAGGCAGGGCTAGTAAAGATTGCTCCAAGGCTCTGCTGAAGCCCAGATGATACAGCGCATCCAGATCCACGGCAATGATGCCCTCAGTTTTCTGGATGGCAGCGATCGCTTCTGAAGCCGTGACCGGCTGATGGAACTGGCGTTTTTCAAAGGCAAAGGTGTCGAGCAAGGCAGCCTCAACACTCGCCAGCACCTGATCGGTTTCGTAGCGCGGATCAATTAAAAGCTGGGCTTCCAGGTTAAACAGCAGCGGCTCGTAGGATTGTACCTGAACTTGCTGCAGGGGATCCCGAGCCTGGTTGATGGCGGCGACGAGCTTGTCATACAGGCTCGATTCTGGCAGAACGGTTGCTCCACCCACGGCTGCGATCGTCAGATGCACCACCTGACTTTCCCCTGTCCATAGGGCAACCGCCTGAGCTTTGCCAATCCCTGCAAAAGCCCGAGTGAAATCTTCAAAATCTCGCAGGGACACAATCCGATCGAGGGTGCGTACCGAGGGTGGAGCCTTGGCGCGAGCCTGATCGCGGCTTTCGGGATCGGCAGCTCCGGTGGCAGGCAGGGGATTGGTGACGGCTGTAATCCCCAGGGGGCGAGTTTTCAATAGGCTCAGGCGACCGATGCCGAGATTTCCCTGTACCCCAATGCCGCTGCGGTAGGACGCGGTGATATTTTCCTGTCCACTGGGTAGGCGAGATCCATTAATGCCATCGCCAAACGTAATTACGGGTGTGCCATCGTCCTGCAGCCGCACAATATAGCTCTGGGACTGTTCCGGCAAGAGATAGAGGGAAGGGGCTTCTTGCCAAAGCACACCTTTGACTCTGACCTGCAGCGTGCTTTCAGAACCTCTGGCATTGGCAGCGGGCACATACGTTAAAGGCGGTTGCCTCAGGACAAATTTTTGATTGGCGATCGTCCCTTCACCGCTGCCCAGCACCGCCTCAACTGCCTCCCCATGCGTGGCTGCCACCACGTTGCCATAAATTTCCACCGTCGCCGGATCGTAGCTATAGCGAAGGGGCGCTGTTAACAGCAAGACCGGATGCTGCTGATCGTCGGGCGGTTTGCTGATCTGCACGGCTTCACTCACCCGATCGCTGTCCGGATCGGCAGGGAGCAACGTCAGATCGGTGGATGCCGAGGTCATCAGCTGCCCGACAAACCCATCTCTGTTCATCACCGTCCAAGCTTGCAAGCCCTGAGCATCGGCAACAGGTGGGGTTAAAACCTGGAGAATATCTCCTTGCCGCACTTCCACACTATAGGAGCCTGCAGCCGCCATCAGCATCCCAACACCGCCAGCAAACAACATGCTGTCTGCAGCGGCGATCGCTCGAATATCCGTATTGCTTAACTGGGTATTAACGGCAAACCAGCGATCGCCGTGATTGGTCGATTGAAACACGCCGCCGGTTGCGGTGCCAGCCCACAGATATTCCTGCCGCTTGAATTGATCCAGTTGATCTGGCTGATCGACTGGATGAATGGTTAAGCAACGAATTTCTAGATCCGTCAGGTTGTCATTGATAGACTGCCAGCGATCGCCATCGGTTGAGCGAAAAATGCCACTGCCTGCTGTACCGGCAAAGATATCGCCATTGTCAGCGATCGCCAAAGCGGTAATATGACGGTTGCTTAATCCCGTATTAAAACTCAAGGGCGTACCCGCAGGTAAATCGGGCCGGAAAGGGGCATCGATTGTCAGCGTCAGGTTGGGGCGATCGATAGCGAGAAGGGTGCGCGTTTGCCCCAAGGCATTGATTGAGTCTCCCCGCTGGAGCTCCTGACCGGCATCAGGGCTATTGCCTGTCACAAGTGTGCCGTCACTGGTAAATGTGCCTGTAACAGGACGGGTATCAAAAATCGCTTGCCAGGTAATGCCATCATCAGCAGAGCGAAAAATGCCGCTGTTAGCGGTTCCCGCCAGCAGCCATCCAGACGTAGGGATGAAGGATAATGCCTGGATATCAGTATTCGTTAAACCGGTTGCTGTCCAGGGGCTGCCGGGGCGGTTGGCCCGAAATACGCCCCCTGTACTTGTCCCCACAAACAAAGTTCCGTCTGGCTTAAGCGTGATGGCTTGAACCGATCGATGGGTTAGACCCTGACTCAGAGGTTGCCAACCGATTGCTGACTCGCCTTCAACCCATTGAAATACCCCGTCAGCCGTCCCTGCTATCACGCTGGCTAGGGCAGCCTCCCCTGGAGCAGGCGGATTGTCGGGACAATAAGCGAGCAGGACGCGAATATCTGGATTTGTTAGTCCATGATTCAAGGGTTCCCAGGTTTGTCCTAAATCGCTAGAGCGGAAAACTCCCGATGGCGTCCCTACCCAGAGATGGTGATGGGTCGTTAGCACTAATGTTTGGACATGCAGATTGGTCAAACCCTGGTTTTGACGTTGCCATTGAATGGAATTAAAGCGATCGTCTGTCATCGCCCGAAATATTCCCCCAACGGTTTCAACTTGGGCCTGAATCCGTTTACCGCTAACAATCAGAGGTTGATTGGGCTGCAGACCTTGCACGG
>DATNOY010000076.1:0-2599 GCA_036703495.1 Coleofasciculaceae cyanobacterium | reverse complement strand
GGTTCTCAGGTAGGGTTTGCAACCTGATGGACTTTTGCTGCCTTAAAACAGACATTACAGGATGGGCAACGCCCATCCTGTAGAATCAGCATCTCAGATTGGGGCTTACTCAGCCCAACTCAAAAGTGTGGCAAGCTGCATTACCGATCAAACACAACCGAGTGCCAGGCTTTCTTTTGATCGCCCGTAATGTCAAACATGACATGCTTAACGATCGTATATTCCTCTAGGGCATAGTAAGACATGTCTTTACCAATGCCGCTCTGCTTAAACCCGCCGTGGGGGAGTTCACTAGCGATCGGCAAATGGTCATTCACCCAAACGGTGCCGCATTCCAGCGCCGCAGACACCCGCATCGCCCGCTGCACATTCAGCGTCCAAACGCTGCCTGCCAAACCATAAGGCGTATCGTTGGCTAGCTGAATCGCTTCGGCCTCATCCGAGAACCGATTCACCACTACTACAGGGCCAAAAATCTCATCTTGCACACAGCTAGCCGCTTGCGATGCCTCAACCAGAATCGTCGGTGGATAAAAATAGCCCTCTCCGGTTGGCAAGACCCCACCTGTAGCCACTTTCACCCCTTGCTGCCGTGCCTCTTCCACAAAACCATGCACTTTGAGTCGCTGCGTTTCGCTAGTTAGCGGACCAATGTCAGTGTCTTCAGCAAAGGGGCTACCCACCTTCAGGGATTGCGCTAGCTCGGTGAAGCGGCTGAGAAATGCGTCAAACACTTCATTCTGGACGTAAATCCGGGTGGCAGCCGTACAGTCTTGCCCTGTATTCATGTAAGCCGCTGGAATGGCTCCTCTGGCGGCCGCTTCAATGTCAGCATCTGCAAACACAATAAAAGGAGCCTTGCCACCCAGTTCTAAAGTCACCCGTTTGACGCGGGGACTGGCCAGTTCTGCAACCCGTTTGCCGGTGCGGGTGCTGCCTGTAAAGCTAATCATCCGAATGTCGGGATGCGTGCAGATGGCTTCTCCCACTTCTGCTCCGCCAGTAACAACGTTGATCAGCCCAGCCGGAAAACCAGATTCCAAAGCAATTTTCGCCAGTTCAATCGTAGTGATGGGCGTATTGGGTGCCGGTTTAATCACCACAGCATTGCCAGCCGCCAGCGCTGGAGCCAGCTTCCAAATCGCCATCATAAAAGGGTAGTTCCAGGGAGTGATAGCCCCCACAACCCCGATCGCTTCCCGCCGAGTCATGCTGGTGTAACCGCCCACATACTCTCCAGCCGCCCCCCCTTCGGGACGACGGAGCACAGAGGCAAAATAGCGCAAGTTGTCGATCGAAAACGGAATGTCACCGCCTGTGGTTAACTTCATCGGCTTGCCAGCATTTTGGCTTTCCAGCTTTGCCAAGTCAGCACTTTTTGCCTCCAAGGCATCTGCCAGCTTCAGCAAGGCCGCACTGCGTTCGCCATAGGACAGGGCAGCCCAGCCGACCTGCGCTTGCTTGGCCGCCGCAACGGCGCGATCGACATCTGCTTTTGTCCCCAGCGCAACTGTGGCAAAAGCTTTGCCGGTTGCCGGATCAATTAAATCTTCACTACCCGTTGCCACGAACTCTGCTCCGATCACCATCGGATAATGTGTCAGCTTGTCCATAAAACCTCTCACATGCTTAAGCCAACCTTGGGGCTGAATGGCTGAATTTTAGCTTGGTTCTCTTCATTTCCCTAGAGGAAGCAAATCTCTAGATAAAGCAAAAGTTGAACTTGCAGCGTAAAGTGCTGCATTAAGTGTGGGTTATTCAGTGTGGGGTATTTTTTAGAAGCCGCGCTCCGCGCGGCTTCTAAAAAATACCTGTGGCTGACGCAATGGAGAATTGCTGTAAGGCAGATCTAAGCCCATCCGCCTTCCATCCACCTTCATAGAGAGCTCGCATTAATAGCGTCAGCTTGCAGCTGTTGCCAGTCTTGCTGCAAATGCTTTGCCCATTGCAGTGCTAATGACAGATCGGTAAACGGAATCTGAATCGCAGGGGTAGAGTCTATCAGGTTGAAAACCAGCGCCACTTGGCGAGCATCAGCTGGAGGATTTTCCAGCTCAACGGGGCGATCGCCTGCCCTTACCTCAATGGACTGCACTTGTTTCAGCGAGAACGTTTGGACGTTTAGCAACGCCTTACGGGTGGGTTTGCCCCAGGTAATCTCGCTATTTTTCTGCCCTAAAACAGCATAGATGTCATACTTAGCATGATCAAAAGGCTCTGCCCAAATGCGATAGGCTTCCAGCTTTTGATACTCATTCCAGCCTGCCCAGGCTAATCCAATAAAGAAAGCCAGCAGGGGAAACCAGAGAAGTCCATGAATCATAAGCGATGATCCAATCAGTTGTATTTCTCTATGATTGCGCTTTTAGCGCAACTCGGCACGGCAGCTCGGTTGATGTCAACTGATGTCAACGTTTAAATCAAGATAGATTTTAATAACAGAATGCCTATCCCCATAGGGGGGATGCTACCCTGTGATCAGGAGACAAGCTTACATTGCTGCTCCGTTTGAAAAAATACGCGAAGACTGAGGTGCAAAGCGTGGTCGCCACTCCTGAAAAAACCCAACAAAACTCTCAACAGCCCTTGTCACCCTCAT
>DATNOY010000075.1:0-5108 GCA_036703495.1 Coleofasciculaceae cyanobacterium | reverse complement strand
ATAGCAGCCAGTCCCAGACCTACCGAGTGTTCAAACATGATTTGTATGATTATCTGACGGCATCAATCGATACAAAATACGGTAAAAGTCAGTTTAATCAACGGCTATACACCTACGTTCAAGAAATTTTGCCGGATCAAGATGCCCAGTGCCTCAATGATGTGCTGCTGGTTGGCACTTGCCGCAAATTACTGAACTTTCTCATCGTTGAAAGTTGTCAAAATCTCAACCATGCCAATTTTGTTGATCTGACGGGCAATCTGGGCACGACTGTCACCATTGGGCTGCTGCTCAAAATTGTTTTGATCTGCCGCAATGTCAAACCCTACCTGGAGAAGCGATTTTCCATTTTGTTTAACCACTATGAGTCCTGCGCCAGAGATGGCGTCGTGTGGTTGATCGAGTCTCTGGAAAGCCTGAACGTGGCGTTCAGCATCAATTTTGGCACGTTGAGTTTATAGACAGCGCTCGGCTGTCCGGCAGGATGGACAGGAACTATCTCCCACGACTGTTGCGCTTGAGTTCTGGGATATAGTTGCCTGGGTCTTGGGCAACCCAGCCTAAATTAGAATTAGAGCGCACTTCAAAATGGAGGCGGGTGGTGCCTGCGCCGATCGTGCCCAGGCGATCGCCTGCCTGCACTTGCTGTCCCACCTGTACCGAAAGACTGGACAGCTGCGTGTAACGAGTTTGGATGCCTTGACTGTGGTTAATCACCACCATCTTGCCAGTGCTCTGCTCTCCGGCAAAGGCGACAATCCCTGCCCCTGTGGCCAAAACGGGGGTTCCAGCTGCGGCTTCCAGGTCAATCCCGCTGTTGAACACCACTTTGCTGGTGGTAGGCTCCAATTGCCAGCCGTAGCCTTGCAAAATCGTAGCTTTAGCAGGCAGCGGGTAGCGGGTTAACGGGTTGGTTCCGGTTGAAGCGGTGGCTGAACCGGCAGCGGGTGGTGACCAGTTGACGCCAGGTACAAACACTACGCTGGGGGCTTCCTGACAGCCGTTAATTTCAAACAGCACATCTGCTCGGACGCCATAGGATTTAGCAATGTCTCGCCAACTGCTGCCTGCTGGGACTTCTACTCGGACGCCATTGTAAGGTGGAATTAAAATTTCTGTGCCAACGGGGGCACTACCGTTTCGCAATGCGGCATTAAACCCTAACAGCGTGGCTGGAATGAGATTATATTGCTGGGCAAGACTAGCGATCGTCTCG
Organism: Coleofasciculaceae cyanobacterium; assembly: GCA_036703495.1. Classification (GTDB taxonomy): domain Bacteria; phylum Cyanobacteriota; class Cyanobacteriia; order Elainellales; family Elainellaceae; genus Drouetiella. The sequence continues at coordinate 3,892 of DATNOY010000075.1, read as the reverse complement.
CCTGAGGTAATTCGATGCCGGATGACCCGAGATAGCGCGGGTTGCTGGCAAAGATTACCCTGTGTTGCTTCAGGGCTGGTTTCAGGGCTTACAGCGGCACCTGCAGCAGGGGTAGTGGCTAAGGCAGGGGCTGCCCATAAGCCCAAGAGCGCTAAAATCCGCAGAGAGGTCAGAGCCCATCGGATGCTAGCCTGTCTGGGCGATCGAGACAAATTCATAGGAAATAGAGGAGTAGAAAATGGAAGAGCAGAGGAAGCTGCTAGATTTAATTTCAAGTTTCACGGGATCAGCATCCATTCTGGAAGAATTTGGTTAGAGTGAATCTAGTGCATTTGCCAGTCTACAAAGCGACTTGACCCGCTCTAGCGCACCCGAAGTTCCGGTTCCTTTCCAGAAAAAAATTAAGCTAAGTTTTCCAGTATTTTTTGCGCGGAATCGCCGTGCTGCGGTCATCAGAAGAAAAATATGAGCTTATCATTCAAGCAATTGGCAATTTGTTTAGGGTTAGTGGCCGTAGGAGGCGGGGCAGGCTTGGCAGGTAGCACCTATTTCAATGCTACCAATCCCACCCAAACAACGAGTGCCTCAACCCCTAAACCAACCAATACTCCAGTGGCTTACTGGGCTAGCCCTAGCCCTTCACCGGTAGGATTGTCTGACCGTACCAGCCATAACTTCATTGCGGCAGCGGTGGAGAAAGTCGGCGCAGCAGTTGTGCGGATTGATTCTTCTCGAACGATTGCAGGCGGCACGGCAGAAGGGACTGATAACCCTCTATTTAGGCGGTTTTTTGGCGAAGATGCGCCCTCTTCTCAAGATCATGTTGAGCAAGGCACGGGGTCAGGATTCATTATTAGCGCCAATGGGCATGTGATTACGAATGCCCATGTGGTGGAAGGAGCCGATAAGGTGTCTGTGACCCTCAAGGATGGCCGCAGCTTTGAGGGCAAAGTGATTGGGGTTGATCCGGTCACGGATGTGGCCGCTGTAAAAATTGAAGCTGTTAATCTGCCCGTTGTGGCGCTCGGCAATTCGGAATCCTTGCTGCCTGGACAATGGGCAATCGCCATTGGCAACCCCCTCGGGCTAGATAACACGGTCACTGCTGGCATTATTAGCGCTATCGGGCGCTCTAGTTCGCAGGTGGGCATCCCCGATCGCCGGGTGCAGTTTATCCAAACGGATGCAGCCATCAACCCTGGCAATTCCGGCGGGCCGCTGCTCAACGATCGAGGCGAAGTCATTGGGATCAACACGGCCATCCGGGCCAATGCCCAAGGGCTAGGATTTGCCATTCCCATTGCCACAGGGCAACGTATTGCCCAACAGCTGTTTGATAAAGGTAAAGCAGAACACCCTTATTTGGGAATTCAAATGGTGGATCTGACGCCGGATGTGCGCGATCGAATTAACAAAGATCCAGAATCTAAGCTGAAAATCACTGCTAATACGGGTGTGCTGGTGATTGATGTCATGCCCAATGCTCCAGCAGCAGCGGCCGGCTTGCGCCCAGGAGATATTATTTTGAAGGTAGGCGAAACCCCCGTTAAGAGCGCCTCAGAGGTGCAGACTCAGGTGGAATCTAGCAGCGTTGGGACAGTCGTTTCGGTGGAAGTTCAGCGGGAGAACGAGTCTAAGGTGTTTCAAGTACGACCCAGCGCCTTCCCAGCGGATCAAACGGGTTAATCTTCCGGGCGTGAAAGTTCTCCGCCATCTGTCCCAAAGCTATCTTGCCCAAAGGAGAGCGAGCCTCTAATGCTGGATTCTAGCTCCATGCGCTGTTCCATCCGGCGCAGGAAGTAGCCCGTCATCATGGCAGATGCCAATAAGCCTGCCAGATTTTCGCGATCGGTGGTGATCTGGACGTTAAAGGACTCTGACGGTAAAAAACCTACCAAACCCTGGACATTCTGCGAAATGATTTGCTTGATTTCGGGACTGACCGATTTAGCAACCGTTGCCAGAACTTCAGGGGACTGATGCTGAAGATATTTCAATAACTGATTCGCCTGACCCTCTTCGACTTCACTACCGAAGAAATCCAAATTGTCAGGGTTAAACGCCATAGCATGCCTCAATTTCTACATTTTAATTGCGGACAGTTCTTCTCATTGTGGCATTTATATCTCTGAGTGTGACCTGTATTCTCCGGGGCAATCGCTAATTTGGTGATGCTGGATGCCGTGGATGCGGTCAGGGCTATGGATCAGAGAGTTGAGGCAGCTGATCAACTTGAAAGTATTGGTAAAACTTATCAGTGACTTGCAGCCAGTAAGACCGTCCTTCTGACTGACGGCGTTTGCGGATAAATCCTAGCTCTACTAACTCTTTGACGTGATCATAGGCTCCTGAACCGCGCAGATCGATCAAATCGGTTTGAGATAAAGGTCCTTTCAGGGCGATCGCTGCCAGTGTGCGCAATGCGCCGACGCCCAAATCTACCGGAACAATCGTGTGCACCAGGTCTTGAAACGTTTCTCGCAACTGTAAACAATAGCCCTCTGGAGTTTCGATTACTTCTAGAGCGCTGTCTCGGTGGGCATACTCTGCCATCAGCTCAACTAACCCATCCTGAATGGCTTTGCGATCGCAATGAGCATACTCTGCCAGTTGAGCAACTGACAAAGGCTGAGCCTTCAAGTAGAGAATGGCTTCAATTTTGCAAGCGAGCAAAGACATTGGGCGGAAGCGCAACTACGAAGGAATAGACAGAGAGTATAGCCCAATTGCTCGGCGGGATAACCCTCCTTGCCCTCAGCAGTCTTCCTAAACAGCACCTAGTCCAAATTTCTTCCCGTCAACTCCACAAAAATATCTTCCAGGTTGGAGGGGCGGATCATCATGCCGGTCTTATCGGGCTGTTGTTCTAGGTAAACCTGGGCATCATTCAACGTCGGGAAGAATTGGTAATCCCAGCGATCGCCATTTTGCTTCATTACTAGCCCTTCACCCCGGCTCTCTCGCAGCTGTTGCAGTGTACCCAGCTCAATCAGTTTGCCACTATCCATAATGCCAATGCGGTTACACAGATACTCCACCTCTTCCATGTAATGCGTGGTCAGCAAAATGGTCATGCCCTGCTGGTTCAACCCTTGGATGATTTCCCAGAGGCGGCGGCGGGTTTGGGGGTCAAGTCCAACGGTGGGTTCGTCTAGAAACAAGATTTGCGGCTGGTGCAGCAAGGCTCTGGCAATTTGTAGCCGTCGCTTCATGCCGCCCGACAGGGTTTTGACCAGCTCTTTGCGGCGATCGGAAAGCTCCACATACTCCAACCAGCGATCGATTTCTTTCTGGCGATAGGGATTGGGCAGGTGGTGCATCCGCCCATGAAATTCCATGTTTTCCCAGACCGATAAATCCATATCGACACTGGTTTGCTGCAGCACCACGCCAATTTGCTGTTTCACCCGAAACGGCTGCTTGACTACGTCATAGCCTGCTACAACAATTTGCCCCTGGGTGGGTTGGGTCAAGGTGGTGAGCATCCGAATGGTGGTAGATTTGCCTGCACCATTGGGACCTAGTAACCCAAAAATCTCGCCTGGCTCGATCACCAGGGATAAATCGTTAACAACGGGAATGTTGTTGTAAACCTTGTGGACGTTCTGGATGCAAACCGCAGGGGTCATAAGGCATTAAGAAATTTGAAGACAAAGAACCTTAATTCCAAGTTAACAGCTTGTCGGATCAGAAGTGCTTCTGCTGGAATGAACTGGGTCCTCAACGTTGCTTCAGCGCCCTTATGGTTTCCTTGCGGCGGGCAGGCGTTCGTATCACAACTGATGGCCAGTAAGATTTAAATTAATGAGTTTTCTTAAGCTGTAGAATACTTTTAGAATAACTGTAAACATTTCTGTGTGCGGCAGCGGCTCTCGCGGCTCTCGCGATTGGA
>DATNOY010000074.1:0-3065 GCA_036703495.1 Coleofasciculaceae cyanobacterium | reverse complement strand
TCCCGATTGAATTACGCCGTTGTGGATTTTGCCAATCACAATCCGGCCGAGATAATCCGAATAATCTAACGTTGTTACCTGAAGCTGAAGCGGCTTTTCAGGATCACCAACCGGCGGTGGAACATGGTTAAGGATCGCTTCAAACATGGGCTTCATGTCTGTCGATTCTTCTTCTAACGTATTCTTAGCGTAGCCAGAGATGCCTGAAGCAAAGAGATAGAAGAAATCACACTGAGCATCGTCTGCACCCAGTTCCAGGAAGAGATCCAAGACCTTATCGATCGATCCATGCGGATCAGCCTGAGGCCGGTCAATTTTGTTGACCACGACGATCGGACGTAGTCCCTTTTCTAATGCCTTCTTTAGGACAAAGCGCGTTTGCGGCATTGGACCTTCGTTAGCATCCACAATCAGGATGCAGCCGTCTACCATGCCTAATACCCGCTCCACTTCGCCACCGAAGTCTGCGTGTCCGGGCGTATCAACAATATTAATCAGGGTTTCGCCATAGCGAACGGCAGTATTTTTTGACAAAATAGTAATACCCCGTTCCCGCTCCAGCGTATTGGAGTCCATGACGCAATCCGGAACTTCTTCGCCCTCTCGGAATGTGCCGGACTGTCGCAGCAGAGCATCAACGAGCGTAGTTTTGCCGTGGTCAACGTGGGCAATGATGGCAACATTGCGGATGGGCAGAGTCATAAAAAAGTTCCGGTAAAGAAATTAAGTAGGGAGAGCTTACTAGGGTGAGCTGCTTCTTCCACTTCTTAAGAGAGTCTTCCTTGTAATGAACAAGAATTACGTGTAAAGAAGCCGTAATGATCTTATCTTAACTGTTCGTAAAATAATCGGCTTGTTTTAGCCGGATGAGATCAGGCGATCGCTGCCCCATTGTTTTCTTTCCTGCCTTCCCGGAGCAAACATCCTGCTAGATTGAGCTGTTGGATGGCAATGCGGCAAAATCTGGCTCTGGAAAACTGCAACCCAAAACAGCTCAGAAATTTGCCTGATTGTCCGGTGATGTCTAGCGTTGATGAATTTTTTGAGGCTCTGGGGAATAATAGGGATGCATGTTTAAGCGATGCAACGGGGCATAACCATGAGCAGACAGAAATTTTGTTTTGCGACGCTAGCCATGGGTCAAGAATATTCTGCTCTCGCGGCTTTGCTGGCAAAAGACATTGCCCAGTTTTCGCCTGAAAGTTGTTTGGTTGTGTTGACCGATCGTCCTGATGATTTCAACCTTCATCTAAACGTTTTAGCTTTCTACCACTGGCAACAAAGCCTTAACTGCCATCAAGACAAGGTTTATGTGATTCGCGAAGCGCTGTCTTTGTTTGACTCTTGCATGTTCTTAGAGGCGGACATGCGAATTTTGGCTCCATTTCAGCCTGACGAGGATTGGCGACCGGGGATCATGGCTAAAAGCTGCTCCAGCATTTCCAAGGATTTTGCCGCTCCAATTAAAAATGCGCATCAAGCTCAGCGAAAGTTTTCAGTGCTGCAAAAAGCCGCTCGTAAGCTGAATTTAGATCTACAGGACGAGGGCATCAAGTTAGTGCATGAGTTTTTGTTTGTCGTCACCAAAGACGCCGGCAAAGAAGCAAACTTTTTGACCCTCTGGGAGCAGCTGGGGCGCTTTTTTGAATTAAATGGCTTATTCGATGAGGGATATGCGATCGGGTTAGCCGCTGCAAAAGCAGGACTGGCAATCCAAGATTATCGGATGGAGAATCTTAAATTTTTTAAAAAGGAAGTAGAGCAGGTCAAAATTGAAGAGGGACAGGCAGATGCCTGCCAAACTCTGGCGTATTTTGAAACCTGCAATCTGCCGACCCCTACCGATCGTTCGTTCCTCTACAAAGTTCTAGATTGGCTCCACAAATACAGGCAGTTGATCAATCGCGCTATCCGTCTCAGGATTGCCAGCTTGAAAAATTTTAACTTTTACTATCGCTAGCGCTGCCTATAAGAGCCGCCCATGAGATTTGCCTATGGGAGCCACCCAGAGGAGCGCAACCTTGACCAGATCGCCTATTCAGGTTGACTTGATAACAGAGATAACTGCTCGTCGCCCGGTTGTTGATCAAACACCTGTTCCACATCTCCGCGTCGATACATCCAGGTGCCGTTGCTGCCCCGACCCACAAAGCGGCAGGGGACTTCGGACAGGCGCGATCGCCCCTCTGCTGGAGAGCATCCCAATAGCTGAGCGGCATCTTTCAACGGCATCCACTGCCGGGCAAAGCGATCGAGCAATACCTGATCTGGCTCATTCAGGATTTCTGTGAGCAAATGTTTGACTAATAGCCAGCAGGCAAGCGTATCCGCTGCAGCCCGATGCGATCTGCCCACCTGAAACTGAAAATACTTCACCAGATCTGGCAGGCTGCGAGAGCGAAGGTCTGGCAGCATCAGGCGTGCCAATTGCACGGTACAAAGCTGTTCGCAGTGGGGTCGGTGAAAGTCAATCTTTAGCCGCTTAAACTCAGCTTGCAAAAAAGCATAATCAAATTCAATATTGTGAGCCGTGAGGATTCCGGTACTCAAAAGCGGCAAATAGTCTGGAAAAACTGCAGCAGCAGGGGGTGCATCTTTCACCATCTCCGGCGTGATCCCCGTAAACTTAACAATCTTTGCAGGAATCATGACCTGCGGATTAATTAACGTAGTCTGCTGAAAAAAAATCCCTGCCTCCAGGCTAGCCTGAAGGACAGAGATTTCCGTTACACGATGTTCGGATGCATATTGCCCCGTCGTCTCCACATCCACTACCGTCAAGCGTTGCTGACTTGCCCAACGGTAGTAAGACAGCAACTCAATTGACAGCATAGGTTAACCGTGTTTAAACGCTACGGCTTAGAAGGAATGCGAGGCTTTGCTTTTTTGATTACAGGCTTGGGCTTGGCTCCACTGTAATGGTTGCCACCCTGACCCCGATATCTGGGTTCTTCCACGATCGGGTCTTCGTTCATGCCCTGATCGACCCGCATCCAGCTGGGGCGAGTTTGGTCATAAGCCATTTGCAAAGCAGCCGCAGCGATTGTATGCGGATCAAATTCTTC
>DATNOY010000073.1:0-4450 GCA_036703495.1 Coleofasciculaceae cyanobacterium | reverse complement strand
GCTTGGAAAATAGAAACGCGATCGCAGGTTGGTGATTGAGCGGTTTGAGAGGGGCGATCGCATTAAGAATGGGCTAATTCAGCAAGCTTAAGGGAAGCACTGAATCTCCTACCATCCAATAGTCAGCGGCACCAGAAGATTTCAGTTCTACCATGGCTGCGTGGAGACAGTTGCTAGAACGAAGAGTGTCATCTCGGAATTTGGTATAGCCAAAGCCAACAGGGTGCCATTCATATCGATCCATAAACCATAAATGCACTAGGTCAGATGCTTTGTTCACTTCAAAATCAAGCCGATCGATCGCTCCAAAGGCGAATTGAAAATCCCTGACTGCATAATCGCTTTGGTGAATTTTCGTAAAACCACTGCGATGTTTTTTAACTAATGCTTTTAACTTTCTGCGAACCTTTGGATCGCGACGAATCACATCCTCAAGATCTGCATTCATCGTCTTTCCACCTCCCACCAAATAGTGATCAAAATACTTCTGCGCTAAAGGGAGCCCTGCAAGTACAGTTGCACGAGCTATTTGGGCAACTTGTGAGGGTTCAAAGAGAGCACAGGCACATTGGGAAGCTGTTGCCGGCGGCAGGCTCATAATCTTTTGAGGATTCGTGAGTATCTGGGTTGCTACGCTTCCACACTTGTTCCATGAGTCTTGCTGGACATCGCTCCAGCGCCCCATAGGTAGATGATTGTGATTCACTCCAGGGTGAAATTTCGTGACAAATGTTGTACCTCTGCGGGGTTTAGGAACCACTGGAGGTTTTTTTTCCCTTGAAGGCTGCCGTTTAGGGCTAAGAACAGATTCATACTCAAGTTCAAATTCTGTCTCATCTTCTGGCAGCCAGCGAGGATCAGCAATGGTAGAAGTAGGGCTTTCAAAAATTAGCGGTGCCTCAAATAACCACTGGCATTGTTTATTCATGGCTCAGTTCTTTGGAATTACGATTTTTTACCAACCACTTGGATAATGGATAAATGGCGTAAAGTCAGTGACAGGAAATGAAGAAAAATGATTGCATGGTCTGGTTAGAAAAACCTAGTTCATATTTAGAAAAGGAGCTGCCAGAATCCGATCTCGCCAATGGGTAATGGGAACCCGGTCATGGGCTAACCGGGTTGATCCTTGCACCTCAATATTGGGCAAGTTTCGAGCTATTCTTCTCAAGTTCTCAGATTTTTGAGCAGTACCTCCATTACCGTAGTGGATGTAAAGCTTGGCTCCTGGACGCTGTTGTGCCCATTTCGTCCAAATTTGCTCGTCGCCAGTGTTGTATAGACAATCAAAGCCCCAACATTCGCGAATTCGAGTCGTATATTGCTGCGGACTTGTTGCTAACTGGCGCATTGGATAGCCACCTCCTGAATGGCAAGCAAGAATTATGTTTCCAATATCAGGAGATCGATCAGAGTATGGACCATAGGCTTTTAATGCAGCAAGTACCTGATTTAGATAGTTATCTAATCCACTAGGTTTAAGTAATCGTCCCGCTTGGGAAGCAGGACCTAGAGTTGGGGCAACAAGAATGACATTTTTACCGCTATTATTTACACCTTCCCGAAATGCCCAGTAGGGAAATCGACGGGCGTTCCAATATTCTTGAATTGTTTGGCGGGGAGTCCCTTTATGATGACCACGTAAATACAGAATTAAATCGATCGAAGCTTGTAACCGATACCCTGCAGGAATAAATATTCCAGTCATTGGTTTAGCTGGGCTTTCGCCACCCAAAGGAATGTTGACGTAGAGGGTACGCTGTAGGGGTGGTGTTTCGGTTTTAATGAGAGGGGGAGAGGCTAAACCAGAAGAAGGGTTTTCAAACAACCACTCATTCTCAGACTCTAAAATTGAATTAATACCTAAGTACTGAGAATGTTGGTGAAAAGGCGCTTCAAAGAGCCATTGCTGAGCATGAGTTTTCATCTATACCTCATTCGGTTCTACATCAAGCGACCACGAATATTGTTAGGAATACCGCGATAAATCCACTGTTTAAACTCTCCCATCGTGATCACGCCATCGTTGTTAAGGTCGATAGATTTATTTTGATCTCTAATTTTCTTTACCCAGGCTACATTTTTTTCACTTCCAAACACATAGTCATCAGGCTTACCAAGAGCATAGGGATAGAAGGTAATCAGATACAGGTCGCTGTAGCTACGAATCCTGCCTCTAAATGGCAAAAAATACTTGTATACATAGTCTAGTTGCGCCACATTGCTCATAGAGCGCAATGCATCGATCGTTATGCCTAATCTTTTAGCAGTCGCTGGCATAAATTGGATCAGCCCTGTGGCACCACCAGTTTGATTTTGAATGCGATGATTAAGTCCACTTTCGTGATTCATGAGTGCCATTAACCAATCAGGCTTAATGCCTAGAGCCGCGCTAATGTCTCGAACTTTAGAAATAAAAGCAGGTTGATTTTCAATTACTTTATTCTCGTATACCAACCTCGATAATTGATTAGGTGGCGTCGGTGGGGGTGGCGCTGGTTGAACTGGTGCTTTTCCCCAGGGTGCAGAAAGGCGAATGACAGCAAAACAACCCGTCATATTAATGTAGCCATCAGTATTGGTGGTGACGGAGCGTTCCTTCACTGAGTTATCAACATTTCCTCCAATCCTTAAAACTCCTGGCGTTACGGCTGTTACCAAGTCACAGTGAGTTTGCATACCCGGTCGAATATTGTCGTAAGTCGCACGAGTTTTTCCACGCGAGAAACAAACTAGATCGCCCACTTGAGGTTTTACCTCATGAACCCGATATGCTTTGAAAAATTCTTGGTTATCAGCTAATCGGTTCTGTTTTGCCCAAACAATATAGCTGGCGTGGGCAGGAGCATAATGAAACCGTTTTCCCGCACCTGCTTTACGAAATACCCACGAGATGAAGGCAGCGCTCCAGGGATGACTATTCTGAAAAGCTGGATTTCTCAACTGCTGCTCCGAAAACTGGGCATTAACTCCAAAGCGCCAGTAATCTTGAAGTGTAGGAACAATTCTTGAATCACGTTCGGTGATTGCACCATTTCCCCAGCGATCACGCTCTGAATTAGCTACTCTCACAGCATTCTGGCGTAATTGGCGTTCAATCAAAAAATCCTGAGCTGTAGCCACCTGCCCTGTTGACTGCAAATCTCCAGGAACGACTGAAGGCAGTAAATTATCCTGAACAACAGTCAACGCATAGTTTATCCGAGGCGTATTGACCAAACCTGCAAAGGACTGGCGTTGATTTATGAGTTTGAACCGTTGGCTGGCAGAAAGCACATCTAGTGCCCGAACCATCTCAAACATATTCAGACCATTTAAATTTAGAAAAGCCTGTCGCCAATCACTATTCGCCACAGCACGCGCGAAGTTAAGACGAGTTAGGCTGGGTGAGTAAGGTGGAGGTTCAGAAGGTATCTCCAATTCCGGATGGCTGTAGCCATTAGGAATTGTGTAGGAGTTGCTGAGATAGTTAGTTTCTAATAGGGGGGGAGTTTCAAAAAGCCACTGGCTCTGCTGTCTGCTCATCCTCAAAATCCTCCATTAGTCGAGATCAAGCGTCTGCCTCTAGTGAAAATCGGAGGCAGAGAATTCATCAATTCCTACCCCACTACTCGTGGAGCCGGCATCAAGCCACCATTTCTGGCAAACACCGGATCGCGTCTGGCACCGCTAGGAGGGGGACCCTGAACATAGATATTTCGGGGTGGCGGGGTGGGACGGCTGATCCGCATGCCTTCCTCGCTGGAGATCCACTCTTCCGAGGCTTCGGCGATGCGATACAACAGCGTCTCGAAGTCGGTGCGGTTCTTTTGCAGAACAAAGGGTTCAGCCAGCCAGCGAATAATGTCTCTACCCGTAACAGCCATGCGGTTCATGGTGCTGGCGTGGACGGATTCATGGAAATATTGCCACAGCACCAGTTCGATCAGTTCCCAAGCGTTGTCGGCACCAAATTGTGCCCGCACATCCGGGGCTTCTAGAACTTTGAAGGCTTCAGCCAGGGACTGACTGGTCTCCACCCGCAACACATTGATGTAGCCATAGGCAGAGTTTTTCAGGTTGTTCCGCAGGTCTAAGCCAGCGCGACGAACGATCGCGATCGAGCCAAAGGTTGGATCAGTCGCTTTTTCCCGAATCACCTCACTGATCCGCTTATCGCGCCAATACTTGGCAGTTTCACCAATAAAGTGAGTGAACAAGCCATGAAACGATGGGTTGGGGCGGGCACCCGGTCCCGGATTGCGGGCATAGCCAAAGACGCGACTGTAGGCTTGCATGCGATCGCGTTGGTGGTAGCGCAGAATGTTGTGCTTGTCGAAACGGTAGAGTCCGTAAGCACCTTCTCCGTTGGAGATCCGCAATGTACCTGCCCGGAATAGCTCTTGTAGCTTGTTCATGACGCGGAACACGCCCAAGCGTTCGTGGATGTAGATGTAGTAGAGGTCGGCAG
>DATNOY010000072.1:0-5690 GCA_036703495.1 Coleofasciculaceae cyanobacterium | reverse complement strand
CAATTAAGCGGGTCTTGAGCACGTCCATGTATTGATCGGCAACCGGTTCAAACTTAATCCGAATCTTGGGGTGGGTTGCTTCAAACGTAGTCAGGACGGTTTGGAATAAGCGCTGCTCGGCTGGACTCGATCCCCATCCACCTAATTTCAGGGTAACGGGGCGATCGCCTGATTCCAGGGGGCTTATACCCCGATCTAGCTGTGGCGTGCGGACTTGACAGCTGATGATCCAGAGGAAAGCGGCAATCATCAGCGCAAAAAACTGCAACCCTCTGTAAATCACGATTCTAATCCGCCTCAACCCTGCCCCCTTTCTGCCCTCGCACCCAATCTGCCCCACAATTGCCGCAGTATGGCGAGAGAATGATTTAGTTGTATCGGTTAAACTATGCCCCAGAAGCCTACCTTCAGGAAGAGTTTTAATCAAGTCGTTGCCGCGTATCTGCTTTGGCTCAATAGTTTGGCTCAATAGTTTGGCTGTGGCAATCGGCTATTTCTAGGCATTGTGTTTGCCAAACTCCAGCTTTTACAAGGGCTAACAACCTGCTGTCAGGCTGTATGGCGGCGCTCAACTCAAACCAGATTATTCTTTAAAACCTACGTGGAGCATGTCCTACAAAAATAATCTGTTCCTGACGCAATGGAAAATCGCTATAACGTAGAGTGATGACACAGCATCTTTTGATACGGTTAGGTAGGATTTGACCATTCATCTAACAGCGATTTCATGAGTGAGCCTCAGCAAAATCAGATTAAGCCCTCCTGCCTCCGTGCCTTTGTAGCGGTGGTCGATTGCGGTAACTTTGGTGAAGCGGCTTCAGCCCTGGGCGTTTCTCAGGCCACCCTCAGCTATGCGATCGCGACGCTAGAGGAAGAACTAGGGGTAATTTTGCTGGCGCGCAGTCGAACCGGTGTCACCCTCACCCCTGTGGGAGAAGCGTTAATTGATGCTTCGCGACAAGCGCTGCGATCGCTGTCAGGCATAGTAGAAATTGCAGGCAGCTATCGCAGCCTTCAGAGAGGGCGGGTGCGGGTTGGTGTTTTTCGCGATGTTGGCACCTCCATTTTGTTGGCGGCGGCTGCCCAGTTTCAGGCTCGTTTTCCTCAAATCGCCGTCAGTATTACAGATTACGCTGATTCCGAGACAGTTAAGCAAGCCCTGATAGATTACAAAATCGACATTGGTTTCATAGATAGCCTCACAGATCTGGACAACAGCGGAGAGTTTCGGACCAGCTGCCAGTTATCTGTACCGTTAGCGCATTGCATTGGGGCCGCAACTCTAGCAGCAGCGCCTCATCCACCGGCCGTTTTTACCTTTTTGGATATTTTATGTGAGATGCCCCAGCTCTAAGTTTATAGCTGTTCTCAATGGCGGGCAGTACAGAATATTTTCTGCAAACCTGGCGGAGCGAGGTTTGCAGAAAATATTCTGGTTTTAGTCCAGCGCGCAGCGCTCTAGTTTAAAGGTTGGGATTGTCAAAGGGATACGCCATCGCTTTCCAGGTCAATGCTCCTACCTGACCATCTTTCTGCAAAAAATGATCGCCCTGAAAAGCTTTAACTGCTGCAACAGTTCCCTGACCTAAGACGCCATCTACCCCACTCAGCTTAAAATATTGCTCATATCCGTAGATGATGAGCAGTCGCTGTAATAGGGCAACGGCTGCACCTTGATCGCCTTGAACTAGGCTGGGTAGATTCACTTTAGTTAACATTTTTAAGTCTCCTGGATGGTAATATGCTGTGCTGTCTAGGAGAAGCAGTTGTGTTCAGACCTGTGTATTTTTCGTCATTCACTGCTCCCAATAAAAAACTCCAGTTTGTTAATCTGTGATTACGGAGGCATAGATTAAAAGTACCCAGAAGGGGTAAGTATCGGTTCTCAATCTGTATCAATCACAACCCTTCTGCCAATGGCGCAGGTTGACAGATCCTTGGAGGAGTTGGGACTGATCTGGGCAGAGCTTCCTCCTCGACCGATCGGCTATTTTTTCAAGCTTCCTACTTCACCACTCCAGCTTCCACAAAAATTTCTGAGCAGTTTGGAAAGCATTGGCGATCCTGCGATCTACTGATGCTGATCAAGTCAATTCTGGCGTCAAACGATGTCTTTACGTTTTTGTAGCCAGAGGGCGATCGACAAATAAATGAGCGTGTGCAGCCCCAGAACACCCCAATTTATGGCGAGATTCTGCCAGGTGGCATCATAGATCGTATTGGCTTTAAAGATCTGGTTGATTGCCTGAGATGCGGCATTCCCTTGAGGTTGAGGCACCATGTCGTTGACGTTGACTAAAGACCCATACGCCCCGATCGACCAGCGGCTAATCATCAGCCAGGCCAATTTACCCGGCGTGCCTTTTAGCTCAAACAACACCCCCGACAAAATGATTTGCGGGATCATGACTAGGGGCAGCAGATTATTGGCTTCATTCTCGTTTTTGACAAAAGCTGAGATCATCAAGCTGAGGCTGAGGCTGGACAACAGGGTCAAAAAGTTGGTGATGCTGAATCCCAAAAACCAGGGGAGCAGATTTGAGTCAGGCGACTGGAAGCCTAGCATGACCGCTAAGGTGATCAGGAGCGTTTGAGCGGCAACTAGCCCCGCCCGGACTAGAAATTTAGATCCTAAGTAGGGCAATAATCCCAGGTTGATCAACCTTTCTCGGGCATAGATGGCAGATTCTTTAACAATTTCGCGGATGGAGCTGGAAAGCCCAATCCAAATGGCGATACAGCTAAAGACAAACAGCACCTTCAAAGCATCGGGGGCCTGCGTCACCTCAGGTGGATCTAGCTTATGTAAAGGATTATTGTCTTGGAGAATCCAGGCCGTTAGGGCAATGGCGATCGGCCCTGAAATCAGTGTGAAGATTAAACTGGCGCGATCGCGCAGGATCAGCTGGCAATAGCGCTGGCTGAGCAGCAACAGCTGTTTGAAAGGGGAAATGCCCGTATGAATTGCGTCATCTGTGGCAAATTGGCTATCTTTGCCAGGGCTGAGCACCGAGCGAATGTAGGTTTGATACTCTGGCGATCGCAGGTAGCGCTGGGCCCAATAGGTAACGTTGTCCTGATTTTCGGCCGGGGTTGCCCCTTGATCTAACTTGAGATAAATATCGGAAAAGTACTTCCAATCCTCAGCCGGCATTTCAAAGAATTTCAGCGCTTGTTGAGGTGGACCAAAGTAGCAGAGATTGCCTCCCCTGCCTAGAAAAACGATGCGATCGCATACTTCAATATTGGCTGTGGCATGCGTCACCAATACCACCGTTCGCCCCTGATCGGCCAATTCTCGCATCAGCCGCATCATCTCTTTGTCCAGACCTGGATCAAGTCCAGACGTTGGCTCATCCAAAAAGAACAGTTTTGGATCAGCTAGGAGCTCTACGCCCATACTGACGCGCTTTCGCTGCCCACCACTCAAATGCCGCACAAAGGTTTTTCTGACGTGCTCCAGCTTGACCTGCTCCAGCGTGGCATTGACCACCTGTTTAACATCCGTATCAGGCGGCAGACGTAGCTTGCAGGCAAAGGTCAGAACTTCCTCAACGGTGAGATCCAGATGCACAATGTCATCTTGAGGAACATAGCCGATCTGCGAGCGATAAATTCCCCAGTTGCGCCGCAAATCATCGCCATTCAGAAATACCTTGCCAAACGTTGTAGGTTCAATGCCCAACAGCGTTTTCATCAGCGTGGATTTGCCAGCTCCACTGCCTCCAATCAACGCTACTAATTGTCCCGGTTCAATCACAAAGGAGATGTCGTTGAGAATGAAGCGGTCTCGCCCTTCTTTATCCTGAATGGTACGGCAGAGTTGATGGACATCCAGCCGGGTATCATTGCCGGTATTGATCAGCTCTAGGGAATCTTTACGGTACAGCAGATTAAAGGGTCCAATCTGGATGATACTACCGCTGTTGAGGTGGATGCGCCGATCAACCCGTTTGCCATTGACGAATGTTCCATTTGTGCTCAAATCCTGGAGAATATGTCCCCCCTGCGCATCTGGATAAATCGTGGCATGCAGACGAGAAACCAGGGGAGAATCTAAATGAATTGAGGCGTAGGATTCGGCACTGGGTAATCGCCCTAGTTCCACGGGCCAATCCGTTAGCCCTTTTAACCCCAAGCGGCGACGACGGGGCATAACCAACCGACTAGACGCTGGATTAACGTAGGTTACCAGTACCCGATTAGTGGGAGATTGCCCGATCTCAATCTGCACTCCGTTTTTCAGCAAATAGCCTTCTGCATGGCCAATGCGAGTGTGATTGATAAATAGCCCGTTTCGGCTTGGGTTCTGCCCATCTCCATCATAAATCCGGTAGTCTTCGCCCTCTTTCCGGAGAATGGCCTGCCTTCTCGAAAGAACCTCCCATCCGGACTCAGGCAATTCTAAATCTGCCCAACCCTGCCCCCGTCCCAGGCGATGCACCTCTCTCTCAAGATAAACGCACAGGATCTTTCCTTGATTGTTCAGTTCCAAAAAAGGTTGCGGATTCAGAAGCGTCGCTTGATTAAAGCTGCCAATCATTGAGTCCACTGCTGCTACGATTGCCGATCGGGTTGAGAGCTATTACTCACCTTTCCAAGTTATGTAGCAGTGTTATGTAGCAGTGTTCATTACCACATTGCTGCCACAGGTATTGTACAACATCATTCTCTTCAAAAATGGGCAAATCCGCGGCTAAGGCTTGATTTGAACCCGCTTCCCTGGTTTTTTGAAATCAAGTCACAGGACTCTCTTCTCAGGGTTTTATAGCCATCCTCAAGCAGTCGCAAGACATCAAAGCGGGTTGCTTCAAGAGGCTTTACCCCTTTTCACACATCATCTGGGGTCGCTACAGAACGCAGCGTTTGCGAGTGCATAAATTTCAGAACAGATCGTATTAATCAACAAGACGATCGATTTCAACCTGGTACTGAACCAGTGTTTGAGTCCCATCCTGTCAAAGAACTGAAATAATTGAGGTCACTCACCATGATTTGCAACAAAAAAGCCGGAAAATCTCACCTAATCCTCAGTCTTGTTCTCGGCATTGCCACTTTAGGAACCACGCTAGGAACAGCCGAGCGAGCATCGGCATTGCCCTTGATTGATGGTCTGATTGCTCCTTTGGGTTCATTGTTAACGGGGAGACAACAGCGCCCTCCCACACCAGACGAGTTGCAACTAATGAACGGCAATCTGAATAACAATAGCCTTAATCTTTGTGCTTTGACTTGTGGTCCGTCGGCGGGAGCCGGGTTGCCGGGTGCTGCTCCGGTTGGCGCTAGACCTTCTGGATTGCCCGGAGGCATGCAGATGGTGCCAGGGGGGCAAATGATATCCGGTGGGCAAATGATGCCGGGGCGACCCGTAATGCCCGGTGGACAGATGATGCCAGGTGGACAAATGATGCCAGGCGGACAGATGATGCCACCCCAAGCAGCCCAAGCTCGCCCATCCAACAATCCGGTCTTGCAACTGCCTCCCATTCAACTCCCCAACCCGTTTTAGAAACGGATGGGCCGTTAGGCTGCAAGCCAGCAGAGAGGATTTTGCACCCCCTGTGGGCATCGAATTAGGTAAAGACTCAATTCAGCGTCTATCCAGTGCTATCTCAAGCAATATCCAGCCAAAAGTTAACTTTTACCTAGATCTCGCCAGATTTACCTCAGGCAATAGAGATAATCGAAAT
>DATNOY010000071.1:0-2416 GCA_036703495.1 Coleofasciculaceae cyanobacterium | reverse complement strand
GTGAGGGGATATGAAAATGTGTTGACGCCCATGAGCCAGCTCAGCGCCCAGTTTCATCAGGCGATCGATCCTCTTCTCCGCTCTGATCCGACTCTGACGCAGCAATATCGCTACCGCAATGCCTTGCTGCATAATTTGCTGCTGCAAACAAGCTGTTTCCGCTATTGGGGACAGGGAGCTTGGACAGAGTATGCCAGAGAAATTGCTCGCCGGGGAGAGGCGATCGTCCAGGCGGATTTTTAGGGTGAATTTGAACTTTGGGGGGAGGCTCCCCCAAGGTTCGGATTCGGGCTGGGCAAGAAGATCGGCTAGGGAAACCCGCACAAAGGCTGTTAAGTACGAACAGCGCATTGAAAAATTGCGATCGCGTCGGCAGCAAATCTCAGAATCGTTGGAATCTTGGCGAGAAACGTTGCAGGAGTAACTAGGCAAAGACCTCGGAGGTCTCATAGCCCATTCACCCGGTTCAGGGATTGTTTCAGCCCCTACCCAAACACCCCCGGATCGAATACCCACATTTCCCCAATTAACTTTTCTAACCGCTGGTTGAGTCGGGGCGAAAAAGCTGGAATTGGCTCAATTCTGGCATTAAGTTTGGGCGATCGCCATCGGCTGTGGAACTAATCCCCCGGTTCTGATTGCAAATCCAGTTGACACTTTCCCCTCTCCAACTGCTAATATATTTGAGGTGAACACCGTTGGGGCGTCGCCAAGTGGTAAGGCAGCGGGTTTTGGTCTCGCCATTCCTAGGTTCGAATCCTAGCGCCCCAGTTTATGTTTCTAGTTATAGCTTCAACTTTTGCCTCTCTAGGCGATTCTTCTGGTGATTTTAATTTCCAGAAGATTTTTGTTTTCCTAGCCCTATTCATCGGTACAAGGACTGATTAAACTGAATGCAGCTAAACTGGCTGCACTGGTCAGACTAGGCCTGGCAACCATCAGAATTTTCTTAACCCTGAACTATGCAACTGACGCCCCAAGAAAAAGACAAACTGCTGATTTTTACGGCTGCGCTGTTGGCCGAACGCCGCAAAGATAAGGGCTTGAAGCTCAACTATCCTGAAGCAATCGCCTATATCTCGGCTGCTATCTTGGAAGGCGCTAGAGAAGGGCGTACCGTCTCAGATTTGATGACCCACGGAACCACGCTGCTGACTCGCAATGATGTCATGGAAGGCATTGCCGAAATGATCCACGAAGTCCAGGTTGAGGCCACCTTCCCCGATGGCACCAAGCTGGTGACGGTGCATGATCCGATTCGCTAGCTGGGCAGATCTCCCAGCTCGCTATCGTTCTTCCTCTCCTATTGCGCTAAGCCTATGCTGCGTCGAGTTGCGATCGCCCTTGTCAGCCTACTGCTGACGGTGGTTTTTTCAATTTCTGGGGTTGCTCAAACCAACCCGCCTGAAAGCGTCTTGGACAGAGTGGCGCGGACAGGGGTTTTGAATGCGGGAACCCGGACAGATGCACCGCCATTTGCTTATCTAGATGCCGAGGGTCAATGGGTAGGCTACTCGCTGGAAATGCTGTACCTGATTCAAGCCGGCTTAGAACAGCAGCTCAATCGGCAAGTGCAGCTCAATCTGGTAGAGGTGAATATGGCTGACCGGATCTCGAAGGTGAAACAACGTGAAATCGACATTGTTTGCAGTTCCACGAGTCTGACAGCCAACCGCGAACTCCAGAGCGACTTTTCAGTAGGCTACTTTCAAACGGGTACGCAGTTTTTGACTAAAAAAGGACATGTGCCCAGCCCGCCCGAACTGCGAATTGGCGTGGTGCGAGGAGCCAGTAACGAATACCCCTTAGAAAGCCAGTTCCGCCTGGCCAAACTGATGCGCTTCGCCAATCGGGCTGAGGGGTTGCAGGCGCTGACGGTGGGTCAAATTGATGCCTTAGCCAGTGATGGCATTCTTCTAGAGGGGTTACGGCAGACGCTTCCCTATCCAGAGGAATTCGAAATTGTTCCGGCTCAACCCTTCAACCTGGAAGTGTATGCCTGTGCTCTGCCGCAAGGCGATCCTGATTTTCGAGCCTTGGTCAACCAACAGCTGATTGCATTTATGCAAAGTGTCGTCAATAATGACAGTCGTTCGGTCAGCCTGTTTGATGCCTGGTTTGGCGCAACAGGGGTGGCTCCAGTCGATCGGGCGCAGATGTTGGACTATTTTCGACAAACGATCGCATCCTATGAGCAAAATTTGCAGAATTAACTCTACTTTGCGAGGATTCAGCTTGAGCAGCGTGCCCGCTACCGTATTGGCGATCGCCCTTTTCCCAGCGATGGCTGCCGCACTGCCTGTGGCGCAGCCCAGTTTGCCGGCTCGCTCCCCAGCGCTATCTCCCCAGACGCCTCAAACTCAGACGCCTCAAACTCAGACGCCTCAAACAGAAACGCCTCAAACTCAGACGCCTC
>DATNOY010000070.1:0-4215 GCA_036703495.1 Coleofasciculaceae cyanobacterium | reverse complement strand
TCCGCTGTGGGTTGATCATTGACAACAATGCCTTTGGGACTGAGCTTAGCAACCAGGGGTGGGGGCGGAGCCTGCTGGGGAGCCGCTTTTTGCGAGCTAGGCAACCGAATTTCTACACCCTGCTCTAAAGCCAGGGTCATGGAGATCAAAATGAAGAACGTCAGCACCGTCATCAACACGTCCATCATCGGAACGAGATTGACTTCGGGCAGACGATTGGCGCTACGGTGACGATTCAGTCGCATAGAAGGGGGGGCGATCGCTAGACCAAGGTCAGCTGATTTAGCAGGTGATTGCAGGCAGGGTTAAGTTCTGGCAACGGGTGAGCGATCGGGAACTTCCACATGCTGAGGCTCATACCAGTTCTGCCGATAGATCAGCTCCAGCTCTGAACCAACCTCAGAAAAGTAGTCCATTTGCTGAGATTGCAGGCTGACGAAGATCCGAAAGATAATCAGCGCTAGGATCGCCACGATCATGCCGCTGGCCGTAGCAATCAGCGCTTCCCCAATGCCGCCCGCTGCTGCACTTGCCTGTTCACCAGAGCCACCGCCGCCCACATTGAGATTGCCAAAGGTCGTGATTAACCCGGTGACCGTGCCCAGCAGTCCTAAGAGAGGAGCGATCGCCACCACCGTTTCCAGCAGCTTATCGCCTTTCCGCATCTGCACAAATTCCTTGTCTGCGGCCGCTTCCAGGGCAAGTCTAAAGGTTTCTGGCGTAGGGCGTCGCAGCTTCAGGGGTGCCAGCAAAAACCGCCCGATCGCTAGATTTTGCGCCTGATCTGCAATCGATCGCGCTTCCTCTAAGCTGTACTGAGCGGCATCTAAGACATCATGAACGACTTTGTCTTCTTTGCTCAAAAGCTGATACCAAAACCAGGCTCTCTCCAGACCGCAGGCGATCGTTACCACTGAGAGTCCCAACATGGGAGGCATAACTGGACCACCCTCTCGGGCGAGATCGAGCAAATTAGACATACAGGTGAGCCACAAGTGTGCGTAGGATCTTCTCCCTGGCTAGGATAGCCGAATTGTTTAGAAGGATTGGTTAACAGCAGGTAATGGTGTACTCAACAAAAGATTAAGCCCGCAAAGAATCTGGACACTCACCCAAGTGTGGCTTTGCTGCACAGGAGCAACGACCTGTTCTCGTTACTCCTCAGAAGGGTAGATATTCTGTACAGCCCGCTTTTGGCTTCTCTTTGGTCAACTTTAAATCTCACGAAGTAGACTTCATGAAGTAGACTGAGGAACCCAGACCGAAACCAGACCGGCCGGGCAGCGGAAATCAGCCCAACCGTCCTCATCGGTAGTAATCGGTTCTGTGATGTGCTCCGTAATGTCAATATAGGTGCGATTGGGTTGCCCAACTTCCATGCGCTTACTGCCTTCGTCGCCGTTGCTTAGAACAACCGCCATCCCACCCGGATGCTCTTCAGTTCCCATGCGAGTCCAGCCGATCGTATTGGCATGATCAAAATAGTCATACTGGTCGCCATAGGCATAGGTTTGACGCGCCAAGAGCATCTTGTCAATCAAAAACTTGTGGCTGTCTAACCAAACTTCATGCTCATTGCCATCATTGCCGGTGTCTTTGTAGTGAGCCCCATAGTAATCAGCATAGAAAATACAGGGATAGCCTTCGCGTCGCAGCAAGATCAGCGCATAAGCAATAGGCTTGAACCAAGGCTCAACAACCGACTCTAGAGATTGTAGGGGTTGCGAGTCGTGATTTTCAACCAGCGTTACAGCCAGAGCAGGCTGCTGTTGAACGAGGGTATTGTCGAAAATTTGGCGCATATCATAGTCATTACCCGCCTGGCTAGCGGCATGAAAGTTGTAATGAAGAGGCGCATCAAACAACGTCACTTTGCCATTGGTAGTTTCAATAAAGCTATGAAGCGCTTCCACTTCATAAGACCAGTATTCTCCTACGGCGAACAAGTCACGCCCCGCATAGTGACTCACATGATCCATCCATTCTCGGAAAAAGTCTGCCGATACATGCTTAACGGCATCAAATCGGAAACCATCCACGCCCGTTGTATCTACATACCATTCTCCCCAGTATTTCAACTCACCGCTCACTTCGGGATGATCCATATCCAGATCACAGCCCATGAGATAGTCAAAATTTCCCTTTTCTAGATCAACATTATTGTCAAACTCTTTACCCTTTAGTAGGTAAACAGCATTCTCAGATGCGTTGTAGGCATTGTAATCAATTGCGTCAAAATGCCACCAATGCCATTTCATGCTGGAGTATTTATCACCCCGACCTGGAAAAGTGAAGTGCGTCCAAGCTTTGATCTTTTGGTATTCACCTACGGGTGCATTACGGTTTTCCGGATCAAACGGCGTCGCCTCGGCTTCTTCCTCTTCATCTGCGCCTAGCTTGTGGTTCAAGACAATATCAGCATAAATCCGAATTCCGACGTCCTGGGCTGCTTTGATGGCACGCAAATACTCGTCTTTAGTGCCATATTTTGTCCTCACAGATCCCTTTTGGTCGAACTCACCGAGATCAAATAAATCGTAAATACCATAACCGACATCGCTACCGCCACCGGTTCCTTTATAGGCTGGCGGTAACCAGAGAGACGTTACTCCAATTTTTGCTAATTCCGCGGCAGATTCAGCCAATTGATTCCACAGTTGTCCATCATCTGGACTATACCAATGGAAATACTGCATCATAACGCCATTCGTCTCCGACACGATCGCTGCCTCCCGCAAAAGTATTATTCTTCCCCTAGTTGTAATGCATAATACGAGAAAACACTCTGCCTCACATCTACAAATTGGCAGATGACGGACTCACAGCCCTCTCTAGGAAGGGTTGTTCGGTTACTAAAAGAACTTGTACTAAAAGAACTTGGAGACGAATTAACCCTGGATACTCTGATTTGCTGACGAAACGGAAGAATTGGATGATAACTCTTGGGCTAGGTTTTCCTGCAAGGCTTCTAGAACTGCGATCGGATTAGCAGCCTCCTGCATCACCTCTGCTTCAGGGTCATGTCGATCCACCACGTTGGGTAAATCTTCCCGCAGTTCTTCCAATAGCGCAATAATTTTGGCAATCTTTTGTTCCGAGAGTAGATTCAGCTGGAGCATCAATTGCGATCGCTGTTCCGCAAAGTTTTCTTGACGAGCCTGCCGGATGAGGACGCCTGTTGAAATCAGCAGAGCTGCGGCATCTAAGCCCTGATTTGACCACTGAAAGGGCGGCAAGTTTGGCAATGCCGAATTAAAAAGGCTATTGAACATCCAAAGAGCAAGTCCTACCACCAGGCTATAGAGAAACGCTGGCCGTTCAAAAACGGTGAAAATCTTTTCCAGGACTCGCTGGTGGGCAGAAGTATCTTGAACGTTTTGCGTATGCAGCGTGATGATGGCTTCAATATTTTTAGAAACCGGGTCGGGCAGCGGAGCAGTAAGAATCCGCTTTTGATTGGTTTTCAGGCTGGGTTCAGTCGGTTCAACAGAATCCGCAGAAGCATGAACTGACAAATCGGTGCGATCGCTATTTGCAGCAGTTGAAAGCTGAGACATCCAAATTTCTCCCTAAAGTTGGAGGACAAAGTGGTTAGAAACCAATGTGTGGTTAGCAGCCAATGTGAATACTAAATTAGGTAATGTATTCATCCCGATCTTGAACTCTCCCCTATTTGAAAAAGGGGGATTCTAAGCGGATGTTGCTACAGCGGATAGAATCCGCGCTTGGCAACGCTTACGGTATGCTTTACTCAAGCTCTTGAATAAGTCATACCGCTTTGGCAGGTTCAAAACTGCCCTACCGACCTCGGCTAAGTTGATTCCTAGCTGTGTCGCTACTTTTCTAAGAATGTTAGCCGCTCCATTGCAATCTGCATTAATCAGAGTGCCTCGAGCAGTTTTATATTGACCTCTCTCAACTCGCTTGCCTGATGGTTTCCAGCTTTCGGGTTTCTCACCGAATGTTGGCAGAAAATCGTTATCGAGAAAAGAAGTCTTTGAGGTATAGGATTCCTCAGTTTCAATAAACTGGATGCCTTCAACCTCGCAAAGCTGTTGAATGCGGTCTTTGAGTTTACCTGTGGGAATCTGCACCCAGTTTTGATTGTTGCGGCTGCCCATAGTGGAGCCATCTTTTTGGCGGGCATTCCAGCCAAACACAATCATGCCAATTCGATGCTCTAAGCAATAATTGACAATGAATCTGGCTGTTTTG
>DATNOY010000069.1:0-3737 GCA_036703495.1 Coleofasciculaceae cyanobacterium | reverse complement strand
ATAAAACCTGGACACAACCCTCAATCGCCCTGATGACCTCAGGGGCTACAGCAAGCCTAAATCAGTTCAGGCGCAAAGCAAGAGGGGGATTGCCCCTCCATCTCTTGTCTTGCCTATGCTTTGAGTAAATTATGCTTTGGGTAAATTGTGCTTTGGGCAAATATTGAACAGGCAACTATTAAGGCTGCCCGATCGCACCACATCAGGTGCAATAGCCAGTGGCGCGATATCCAGTGATGTTGAGCAGCAGGGATGGATCGAATGAGTCAGCAAAACTCCGGCAAATGGGATCTCGGCAGATTTGTCAAAACGCTTTCCTATTTTGGTGCAGTGCCGCTTTTGAGTAGCCTAGACTGGTTCCAACAGTGGTTTGGCAGCCATCCCGATCCCAAAGTAGACAGTAAAACCTTAATTCCCATGATCCATAGCCCAGACTCAACCGATCGCCTGATTTTTGACTTCACCCAACCCTCAGAGACGCTGCCTGCCATTTGGGGGGCGCTAGATGATGTTGTCATGGGTGGGGTCAGCCAAAGCGGCATCCAATTTGGTACTGCCGGTGCTTACTTTTCAGGCAATGTTTCAACAGCCAACTCTGGTGGGTTTGCTTCAGTTCGCACGCGCAATTTTGAGCCGCCTATAGATTTGTCGCAGTACAGCGGCATAGAGCTGCGAGTTAAGGGAGATGGCAATCGCTATAAATTCATGCTGCGTAGCGAAACGCGCTGGGATGGCATTGCTTACTGCTATTCCTTTGATACGATCGCTGATTCCTGGATCACGGTTCGGGTACCTTTTGCGTCCTTGATTCCCGTATTTAGAGCTAAAACGGTGAGCGATCGCCCATTTGCGCCGAATCAGATTACGGCCATGCAGCTGATGTTGAGCAAATTTGAGTATGACGGTGGGCTAAATCCCCATTTTCAGCCCGGATTTTTTCAGCTACAGATCGAGTCCATCAGGGCTTACTAAGGATCACGAATTAATTAAAACCGAACTTTTAATTTTTGAAAGTTCGGCAATGCTGCGCTTTCAAAAATTAAGTTTTGGATTTTATTACATTCACGTTCCTCAGGAAAGAGAATTCAGTAAACTACATTTCTTGTGGGACGGGCATCTTGCCCGTCCAGTCGAACCCAGACAGGCAAGATGCCTACCTATAGAGATACTTGAAAAGCATTTGCGATCTGCTAAGAATTGAAGTTTAAGATTTAACGGTCTTTAGAATAAATACAGTGATTTCTGGACGGCAATTGAACCGGACTTTGGGGCGTCCCATGCCCACACCACGGTTCGTGTAATGCACCATGTTTTTCACCTGATAGCGTCCTGAGGGATATTGTTTGGCATACAGCGGGAGCTTAGGTGCCCCTAAAAAAGGAATAACCACCTGCCCGCCGTGAGAATGTCCAGACATTTGCAGATCAAACCGTCCACTAGCAGCGCTGATGCTGGCGAAATCTGGCTCGTGGGCTAGCAAAATGGCAGCTCCTTGAGGCGGCAACTGCTCTAGCACCAAATCAAGGCGATCGTTTTTTGTCCAGATATCATCGACTCCGGCAAGATGCAGCATGGCACCCTGACGGTGAATTGTAGTCACAGCGTTACTCAGATCAATAATGTTGCTCTGCTTCATCATCCGCCGGATGATTTCAGGACTAGACCACTGATCGTGATTGCCCAAAACGCCAACTGTAACGTCCTGGGGAGTAAGGCGCTGGAGGGCGGCAGTTAAGCTAGGCTCATAAACATCGGCATGCAATGTCACAAAATCTCCAGTAATAGCCACCGCATCGGGTTTGAGCGCGTTGATTCGTGATACAAGCCGCAGCATCCGCTCTTGGGTCATCCAGGGATCGGCATGGATATCACTAATTTGAACAATTTTGTAGCCTTGAAATTCGGGTGCAAGGCGAGGCATTTCTACCGGAACATAGTGGATGGCAATCCAGTTCGGCTCAATTTTTTTGGCATAGAAGAACCCACCCCATAGAATCAGAGCGATCGCGATCGTTCCTAATACCATTGTTCTCAAGGCCTTTTGGGAAGAGCGAAGCTTTTTGAAAGAGCGAAACTTCATGGAATGACAATAAGGTGAGGTAGATCATTTCTCCGGATCAGCCAATGCTGTTCCGTTGAGAACCTAACCTATAGCTAACATGCCGATCCATAAAGTTTTGCCCAACGGCGTAGGAAGGCTCTATGAAGTTAAGGTTAAGATGAGCTATCTAAGCCCTTAGCAGCATTGGCGCAGTGCAATGAAAAAAGCGAAGAAAGAGGCATCGCTCCCCATCGTCGATAGAGTTAGAAAAAGTCAAGAAAATCTGGTGCTGGCTGACTATGCTTATCAAGTGATTAATGAACAAGTTAAACACTTGTTTAAGCAGAAAAAACCGGTCTTGAAAGATACTCGTCCTGAACCTCTACACCAGATGCGGGTAGCCAGTCGGCGGCTCCGAACAGCCCTACAAGTATTTGGAGGGGCTGTCAAACTTCCCAAATCCGCTAGTGCCAAGAAATTACGGGATTTAGCTAGAGTGTTAGGCAAGGTGCGGGATCTAGATGTGCAGATCGCCAGCCTTAAAGATTACTATTGCCCTCAGCTGGACGACTCAGAACAGAAACAGCTGCAGAAAGTTATTGCTGGATTGAAGCAGCAGCGGGTCAACGCCTTTGCAAAGATGGAATCAGTGCTGACCAGCGATCGCTATGCTGACCTAAAACAGTCCTATGAGGATTGGCTGGAAAAACCTCAATATCAGGCGATCGCCGTACTGCCCATCAGAACTCTACTGCCTGATTTGCTGACTCCGCTTCTCTCAGAACTGTTGCTCCATCCGGGTTGGTTGGTTTCCACTCAGCAAGCTTCTGGCAAGCAGGGTGTCATTGTGCATGATTTGCGGAAGGTTTGCAAGCATGTTCGCTACCAGTCCGAGTTCTTTACTGAGTTCTATGGCAAAGACTTCCCCCAATGGATCAAACAAATTAAAGGGCTTCAGGACAATTTAGGCGACTTCCAAGATACCCAAGTTCTTTTGCAGCTTTTGTCTGAGCAGGCCAAGAAGTCCGACAGCATGCCCCAGCTGCAGATGGCTATTCAACAGAAGCAAACCGAAGCAATGTCAGGGTGGGATCAGATTCGTCAAGACTATCTACAATCTGATTTTCGATATCGACTGCACCAGATGCTCTTGCAGCCTACCTTGCTAATGTCCCAAGATGCGATCGAGGATGCCTTGGCGCTCAACTGAGGCTATCTCGA
Organism: Coleofasciculaceae cyanobacterium; assembly: GCA_036703495.1. GTDB lineage: Bacteria > Cyanobacteriota > Cyanobacteriia > Elainellales > Elainellaceae > Drouetiella. Next base: position 475 of record DATNOY010000069.1, on the reverse strand, counting down.
AAAGTCACAAATCCTGGGTAGTGGTATTTATAGCGCTTGGCGCTGCACTGAAACCAGAATATTTTTTAGAAGCTTTACGCAGCAAGGCTTCTAAAAAATATTCTGTACTGTACGCAATTGAAAACAGCTGTAAGCCATGCTTTTTTGAGGCATAGACTTCGCCCACGCCTTAAAAAAGCATGACCTTTAGAGGACTACCAACTTTTGAAAAATAGCTAATAGACCTCGGCTTAAATCCAACGACCGTTTGGAGTGTGAGCGTCTCGCTCACGCGGGCAAATGCCCGCACTAGGATCGCTCAATGCCATCTTGTACTAGGGTGATGCCTATTGAGGCTGCGATTTTGCGCTGGGTTTGGCAGCAGATTTATTGCTGCTATGGCTCCAGAAATCTCCATAAACGACGGTTCGCTTTTTGAGAGATGCGACCATTTGACGCCGAACTTCCAGGGCCCATGAGTCAAAATCTTCTCCTA
>DATNOY010000068.1:0-3694 GCA_036703495.1 Coleofasciculaceae cyanobacterium | reverse complement strand
GGATCACGAATTACAGGGCTTTGCGCTTGATTCTGGGTGGTTTATTTTTGAGACGCCGCGCGGAGCGCGGCTTCTCAAAAATAACTGTGGCTGACGCAATTAAAAATTGCTGTAAGCATCGGATCAGCTTGCCCTATCGGTGGGGTTTCGCCAACATTGCAGCGTAAGGAGTTTCATGCAGGTGAGCTTTGTAGGCTGAACCAAACAGGATCAGCTTGGACGTAATCACGGCTTGCATAGCGGTGATGGTTTCTGCCGCAATCTCCAGCAAATCCTTAGTCTCGGTTCCGCACATGCCTTGTTTCAGTGCCTGCATGTAGGCTTGCCGCACTTCAGTATTGACATTGAACTTACACACCCCCAGCTGGATCGACTGGCTAATCATCGCGTCTGGTAATCCTGATGCGCCATGCAGCACCAGCGGAATTTTAATCAAGCGACGAATTTTAGAAAGGCGATCGAAATCCAAACGCGGCGGACTTTGATACTCACCATGCACATTGCCGATCGTCACCGCTAGCGCATCCACGCCGGTCGCTTGCACAAACTCAACTGCCTGTTGCGGATCCGTCATTTTCGCTTCTTTTTCGGTAATGGTTAAACCATCCTCGGTGCCGCTAATGCGGCCAATTTCAGCTTCTACGACGGCATGGTGTTCATGCGCCAGCCGGGTCATCTCTCGCGTAAAGGCTAAATTTTGCCCATAGGGTAGATGGGAGCCATCGGCCATAATTGAGGTCATTCCTGACTGAAGCGCCTCATGGATATCAGCCGCAGCACTACTGTGATCGAGATGAACGGCGATCGGCACCATGGCAGATCGAGCCGCTTCCAGACATAGGGCAATTAAAGCCGATCGCCCATACTTCAGCGCACTGGGGTGAAGCTGCAATAGAGCCGGACTGCGGTTGGATTCTGCCGCCTGGATGACAGCCTTGACGCCTTCCAAATTGTAAACATTAAACCCGCCGATCGCATACATGTTGCGGCGGGCGGTTTCCAGCAATTCTTGGGTAGAAGCCAGCATAATCCTTGGCGCTGTCCGTAATTAAATCTCGATTAAATCTTATGCGGAGACGCAGTCTATCTAAGTTACAAGTTATTTCGGAGTCCGGCGCTGGCTGCTGGCTGTCTACTGAAGGTACGCAGCCTTTAAAGATACAGAACTTTCTCAGACCCTTTGGCTTACCGCTACCATGGCTTCTGCCCTTTTACAGACAGCCTAATTGAACCCGATATCGCTACAGTGGAGAGGTTGATAGACTTGAGCAATGCGTAAGTTCCTGATCCTTCTCTGCTTATCCTTGCTGCCAGCCTGCGCTCATTCTCAGCCTCCAACCGCCATGACGACCCTACCTGATCCTGCTGCTTCTCGACTGGAAACTATCAGCGCTACAGCCATACCTATTGGCTTAGAGACGCCGTTTGACTTGAGGGATCAACAGTGGCAGCATCGAGTTCTCTTAGTGTTTGCCCCTTCCCAGCAATCGCCTGATTACCAACAGCAAATGCAGCAGTGGCAAAACCAGGCTGCGGGCCTTCAAGAACGCGATCTCAAGCTTGTAGAAATACTGGCAACCGGCACCAGTCGCGTGGATGGACAGTCCATGACAGTCGCGTCGGCTGAGCAATTAAGGACTCAGTTTGAGATAGCGGCAGCAGACTTTGCCGTCATCCTCGTGGGCAAAGATGGTACTGAAAAGCAACGATCGCTAGTACCGGTTGAAATTGCTGATATTTTTAGCACCATCGATGCTATGCCGATGCGACAACAAGAAATGCGATCGCAGCAAGGACAATAGGGAGAGGACAATAGGGAGATGGAAACAGCAACCTTTGCAGCCGGATGTTTTTGGGGAGTTGAGGCTGCTTTTCGAAAAGTGCAGGGAGTCGTATCTACTTCAGTAGGCTATATGGGGGGACATTTTGCCAATCCCTGCTATCTAGATGTGCTGTCTCGCATTACAGGACATGCTGAAGTCTGTCAGGTGGAATATGATGCATCCCAGGTCAGCTACTCAGAATTGCTGAACACATTCTGGAGCATACATGACCCCACCAGCCTGAATCGGCAAGGCGCAGACCGGGGAGAACAATATCGCTCCGTTATTTTCTGGCATAGTCCAGACCAAGAGCAAGCTGCCAGACGTTCAAAACAGCAGCTAGAGCAATCGGGTCAGTATGACAAACCCATCGTGACTCAGATCCAGCCGGCCTCAACCTACTGGCTAGCAACTGCAGATCACCAGCAATATTTCGAGAAAAAACAGCAAGCGTTAAGCGTCCTGCCAGGGGAGGAAGAAATCACCGCCTCTTAAAGTTGACCATGTCACTGTTGACCATGTCGCTGCTAACTATGTCGCTGTTGCCCAAGGAGGGCTGCTTCTATGTCTACCCGTCCCTATGATGTTGTGCTTTACGGTGCCAGTGGTTTTGTGGGCAAACAGACAGTACAATACTTTGCCCGCTATGCTTTCCCTAAGCCAATCCGCTGGGCGATCGCAGGGCGAAATCGCCAGAAGTTAGAAGCCGTTCGAGCGGCGGTTGGGATAGCGGTAGATATTCTGGTTGCCGATAGCCAGGATCAACAGGCGGTGGATGCCATGGTCTCTCAGACGCGGGTGCTACTGACAACCGCCGGACCCTTTGCCCTCTATGGCAACGCCCTGGTGAATGCCTGTGTGCGGTTCAAAACCCACTATGTAGACATTACTGGAGAAACGCCCTGGATCAGAACCTTAATCGATCGCTACCATACCCAGGCAGCCTTAGACGGAACTCGCATCATTCCCTGCTGTGGGTTTGATTCTGTGCCATCCGATTTGGGAACTTACCTGGTGGTCCGTTACCTGCAACGAGAATTGGCAATACCCTGCAAAACGGTGAAGGCCTATTTTCAGGCGTATGGCGGAGTCAATGGGGGCACGTTAGCCTCCGGTTTCAATCTCTATGATTCAGCGCAGGCAGCGCAGGTCAATGATCCGTTTTTGCTGAATCCACCTGCCCATCATCCTTCAGCGGAAATTGAGCAAAACCGTGACCCTCAATCCCCATCCTTTGATCCGGATCTTAATACCTGGGTTGCACCCTTCTTCATGGGCCCTGTCAACACCCGCATTGTTCGCCGTAGTAGTGCTCTGTATGACCAGTGGCAGGAACCCTATGGCACCGACTTCGCCTATCAAGAGTATTTTAAGTTTGATGAACCGCTGGCATGGCTGAAAGCAACCAGTTTCACAGCAGGACTTGCCCTCTTTTCCGGTGTTCTACAACAGCCCCAATTGCGATCGCTCCTCCAACCCCTGCTGCCCCAACCCGGCAGCGGTCCTGCTGAACACACGATGGAGCAGGGCTGGTTCTCCTGCGAATTGGTGGGCACTGCTACAGATGGGCGCAAGGTGCGAGGACTGATTCGAGATCAGGGCGATCCGGGCAACCGGGCAACGGTCAAATTCTTGTGTGAATCTGCCTTGAGTCTGGCGCTACAGACCGATGAGCTACCTGGTGGTCAGACCCGAGGTGGCGTTCTCACCCCAGCCACCGGGTTAGGTGAAGTGTTAGTAGAACGATTACGCCAAGCGGGGATGACCCTGAAGGTTAGCACCCTAGAGATTGGCAGATCAGTGTGAACTTCTGTAAGCATCTATTCCCTCTTTACAAGTTTCTCAAATTCTTTTTCCATAGGGCATCATCC
>DATNOY010000067.1:0-35402 GCA_036703495.1 Coleofasciculaceae cyanobacterium | reverse complement strand
GCAACGTGGTGCTGATGTTTGAATCAGAGGACGATGCGACTCGCTATGGACTGATGCTAGAAGCCCAAGACTTTTCGAGTCCGACGGTAGAAGGCTTTGAGGTAGAAGAAATTGAAGAATTTTGCAATAGTGCCAACTACGAATGCAAGTTAATTCCTGAAGGCATGCTGGAGCTGCCGCCTGAAAATAATCTGGAACAGACTGATTGGAGTCCAGAGGGTCAAGATTCCTCACCAGTTGATGCCGATGAAATGCCTGTCTCAGAGTTGGAGCAAATCCGCCGACGGCTAGAAGGGCTGCTATAGAGCTGTTATTTATTAGGGCTGTTATCAAGAAGGGCTGTTATCAAGAAAGACTGTTATCAAGAAAAACTGTTAAGGACTGTTATAGAAATTGTTGTGAAGCGATGACAAATTTAGTTGAGCGGGGGCATCTCCTGACCGAACAAGTTAATCCCAACAGCCAACACCTCGATCAGATGACGGCTTTGGAAATGGTCGATCTTTTCAACCGAGAAGACGCTCAGACGATCGCTGCGATTGGCTCTGCTCGACTTGCTCTCGCTGCCGCAATTGATCGCACAGCTGCAGCCCTGCATCAAGGAGGACGGCTGTTTTACATTGGAGCAGGCACCAGCGGCCGCTTAGGGGTACTGGATGCAGCAGAATGTCCGCCCACGTTTTGCACTGCGCCGGAACTGGTGCAGGGCATTATTGCTGGAGGGGCAGAAGCGTTGGTGCGTAGCTCTGAAGGGTTAGAGGATCGGGCAGAAGATGGGGCAGCCGCGATCGCTCAGCGTCAGGTCGGTGCGATGGATGTTGTGGTTGGCATTGCTGCAGGGGGCACAACGCCTTACGTCCATGGCGCTTTGCAGGCAGCTCACCAGGGCGGAGCCACCACCATTTTTATGACTTGCGTGCCGACAGAGCAAGTCAATCTAGCGGGGATAGATATTGATATTCGCTTGCTTGTGGGCCCTGAGGTATTGGCAGGCTCCACTCGCCTCAAGGCAGGCACTGCCACCAAACTGGCGCTAAACATCCTTTCGACGGGAGTGATGGTAAAGCTGGGCAAGGTTTATGGCAATCGCATGGTAGATGTAGCCGTTACCAATACAAAGCTTTTGGATCGGGCCCTCAGGATTTTGCAAGATTTAACTGATCTAAACCGGGAAGAAGCCGCTACACTGCTAGAACAGAGCAATCGCCAGGTCAAGCTAGCGTTGCTGATGCATTGGACAGGGTTAGATCGAGAAGCGGGCGATCGCCTACTTGTTGACCACCAAGGAAACTTGCGACAGGCCGTACAATCTATTCAAAGCTCTCAGCTTTCGGCTAGGGCGGTCAATCGCTAAAAAAACTGAAGCTTTTGGTATCAACCTTGACTGCTATTCTTGATGACTAAACCTTGTGCTTGAATGACTCTGTGAAGAAACAGAGAGTGTTTAAATGATTACTGTTTTGATTCTGCTCGTTGCATTAGGAGTTCTGGGGTGGGGCTTCTACCGGGCTAGACCCCTTGGCAAGCTGGGCATAGTGGCTTGGCTGCAGTCGGTAGCGCTGATGTTGCCCTGGCTGTTATTCTTTGGTTCCGCTGCGGCTGGAATTTATATTAACTTGGCAGGCGTACTGTCTCTATTGGTAGGTTCTACATTAGTTTATATTGCGCTGGGCAGGTGGTTGCGAGACTTAGCAACAGACGAAAAGCTGTTAGAGCGGCTGCCCCTTTCCTCAGACGCCTCCTCTAGGTCTGAAGCTAGTATGTCTGAGGCTAGCTCTGGCGTTGAACCTGCTTTGCCTAGGTCCGATGCGGTGCCAATATCGCCTGAACCAGGCAAAGATCCGTCCGTACCGGTCATTCCAGCCGCAGATTTGCAAGCCATTCGCGGCATCTTTGCAGTAGATACTTTTTTTGCTGTTGAAACTATTGCTTATCAAAACGGGGCTATTTTCAAAGGCAACCTGCGAGGAGAGCCGCAATCCAGCTACGATCGCCTGTCCGCTGCCTTGAAAGAGCGATTAGGCGATCGCTACCGCCTGTTTTTGGTGGAAGGGGTGGAAGAGAAGCCGGTCGTGGTGATTTTGCCCAGCAGCAGTGATCCTAAACCGACTTCTCTGACCCAAATTCTGCTGGCGGTGGTCTTAGGATTGGCCACTATAGCCACCTGTTTAGAAACAGCAGGGCTGATGCTGGGGTTTGATTTCTTTACGGCTCCTGCCCGCTTCAAGGAAGTTTTGCCAATTGGCTTAGGCATTCTGCTGATCCTGTCTGTTCATGAGATAGGGCATTGGGTTTTAGCAAAACGCCACCAAGTTCGCCTAACGCCACCCTTCTTTTTGCCAGTCTTACAAATCGGTTCTTTTGGGGCAATTACTCGGTTTACATCGGTTCTGCCTAGCCGCACTGCCCTGTTTGATATTGCTTTTGCTGGCCCTGCTGCGGGCGGACTAGTCGCTCTAGGAATGTTAGTTACAGGGCTGCTCCTGTCCCATCCGGGCAGCTACTTTCAACTGCCTGCAGAATTCTTCCAAGGCTCAATTTTAGTGGGGACGCTGGCTAAAGTAGTCTTGGGAAATGCATTGCAACAGTCGGTAGTTGACGTCCACCCCCTGGTTATCCTGGGCTGGTTAGGTTTGGTGATTACTGCAATTAACCTGTTACCTGCTGGACAGCTAGATGGTGGGCGGATCATGCAGTCTATTTATGGTCGCAAAATTGCGGCCCGTACTACCGTTGGATCGCTGATTGTGTTAGGTTTGGCGGCTTTGGTCAATCCCTTGGCGCTATATTGGGCGATCGCCATCCTGTTCCTGCAAAGAGACTTAGAGCGGCCTGCCCTGAATGAACTCACTGAACCCAACGATGCTCGCGCTGCCTTGGGCTTGCTCATTTTGTTTCTGATGGCAGCCACATTATTACCTTTAACTCCAAGCTTGGCGGGTCGCTTAGGGATTGGAGGCTAAATTTCGGAGGTTATTTTTATGGTCGCAGTTCCCCCCGTAATTTTGGTGTTTGATATTAGTGCCTTATCGGTGGCTTCTCCTGCTGAATGGCGCGAGTTTTCGCGGGTGGGCAGCTGCTACGTTCCGCAGGTGGTTTATGAAGAAATGCGGCTGCTGTTTGACCGCTCTCCAGATCCAGACTTAGAGCGGATCGCCAAGTCCTTCAACCGCTTTTATGCCTCTAGCGGTTGGCAAATTACGGACGTTACCGCCCATCATGCCTCTTTTAAGGTTGGCTCAGGTCAAGCCCTGACTCGGCGTTCTAGAGTGTCACTGGCGGTGGGGCGCTGTGCCTTTGCCCTGTCTGAAAGTTTTCCCAACAGCTTAGTTGTGCTGGTTTCTAAGGATCGATCGTTGCTACAGCGGCTGTATGAAATTCCTGCGGTCAACCTGTGCGGTATTACGGGCGAGTCTTTGCTGCAATGGAGCCGTACAGGGCAACGCCCGATCGCCGTTAGCCAAAAATTTCAGCAGTTTCGTACCGCCTATGGGTTGCCGCCCAATACGACAGGTGTCAGCCAGTCCTATCAGAAAATGTCTCCAACGCGCATGACTGCTCAGCCAGCAAAACCCACCTTTATCCGCAGTTCTGCTTTGCCGGACTGGGTGCCTGACCTGATCTCTCTGCTGTTAGCCGCAGCCGGGTTGGCGATCGCTGCTTACCTGATTTGGTTTCTGCTGAACAGTCAAGAACTCAAAAAAAACCTGCCTCGCACATTCGCACCTACAGAATTTCCGTTAGCAGTTGACAAAATCAGTTTCACTGCATAAACTAGTAAAGGTGAAAGACACATGCCCCCATCGTCTAGAGGCCTAGGACACCTCCCTTTCACGGAGGCGACGGGGATTCGAATTCCCCTGGGGGTATCCAAAACTTTCACAGTAAATCCGCCCTCTCAGATTTAAGATTCTGAGAGGGCGGATTTTTATTTCAGCCTCGATCCGGGGTGATTTAACCGACGCATTCTGAGAAGCAAATGGCAGAATAGGGAGATGAGCCACTTAGAAAGTGCCTGAATGCTTTCCGGTCATCTAGATCCTGTCTAGATGAGTTACATTAATAAATATTAAGAAACTGAAAGCCTTCGCATCAAAATTTTAGGAGGAATAGCCTCGGTGAATAATAAGCGGTGGAGAAATGCGGGGCTGTATGCCCTTTTAGTAGTTGTTCTCATATTTCTGGGAACAGCACTATTAGACAGACAGCCGACCAACGCAACCTCATGGCGCTATAGCCAGTTCGTTAACCAGGTAGAAAACGGCCAAGTTGAGAAGGTAAGTATTAGTGCTGACCGCAGCCGTGCTACTGCCAAGACGAGCGATGGTCAGACGGTTCTGGTCAACTTGCCTAATGATCCAGAGATGCTCAACATCTTGCAGAAAAACGGTGTAGATATCTCCGTTTCTCCTCAAACAGAGGACAATGTCTGGGCCAGAGTCTTGAGTACCTTGTTGATTCCGTTCCTGCTGCTGGTTGTGCTGTTCTTTGTGCTGCGTCGGGCCCAAGGTGGTCCAGGTAATCAGGCCATGAACTTTGGTAAGTCGAAGGCCAGAGTGCAAATGGAACCCCAGACTCAGGTGACATTTGGAGATGTGGCTGGAATTGAGCAGGCCAAACTGGAGCTTGCAGAAGTCGTGGACTTCTTGAAGAATGCCGATCGCTTCACCGCTGTTGGGGCAAAGATTCCTAAAGGGGTGCTGTTAGTTGGGCCACCTGGAACGGGCAAAACTCTCCTGGCTAAAGCGGTTGCGGGTGAAGCAGGCGTTCCCTTCTTTTCGATCTCCGGTTCTGAATTCGTCGAAATGTTTGTGGGTGTAGGCGCATCGCGGGTGCGTGACCTGTTTGAACAAGCGAAAGCCAATGCTCCCTGTATTGTCTTTATTGATGAAATTGACGCCGTAGGCCGTCAGCGTGGTGCAGGTTTAGGGGGTGGTAATGATGAACGGGAGCAAACCCTCAACCAATTGCTGACCGAAATGGATGGCTTTGAGGGCAACACGGGCATCATCATCATCGCTGCAACCAACCGCCCCGATGTCTTGGATGCAGCTTTGATGCGTCCGGGTCGGTTCGATCGCCAGGTTGTGGTTGATCGCCCTGACTATGCTGGACGCTTGGAAATTCTCAATGTCCATGCTCGGGGCAAAACTCTTTCGAAAGATGTGGATCTGGAGAAAATTGCTCGTCGTACCCCTGGGTTCACGGGTGCTGACCTGGCAAACTTGCTGAACGAAGCGGCTATTTTGGCAGCTCGCCGCAATTTGACCGAAATTTCGATGGATGAAGTGAATGATGCGATCGATCGCGTCTTGGCAGGTCCTGAGAAGAAAGATCGGGTGATGAGCGAGAAGCGCAAAACGCTGGTAGCTTATCACGAAGCTGGACATGCGCTGGTAGGTGCCCTGATGCCAGATTATGACCCTGTGCAGAAGATCAGCATCATTCCTCGCGGTCGGGCAGGGGGTCTTACTTGGTTTACCCCAAGCGAAGATCGGATGGATTCGGGTTTATACTCTCGTTCCTATCTGCAAAACCAAATGGCGGTAGCGCTGGGTGGACGTTTGGCTGAAGAGATTATCTTTGGCGAAGAAGAAGTCACCACTGGGGCTTCTAATGACCTGCAGCAGGTGGCCCGCGTGGCTCGTCAAATGGTGACTCGGTTTGGTATGAGCGATCGCCTCGGTCCTGTAGCGTTGGGTCGGGCACAGGGCGGTATGTTCCTGGGGCGTGACATCATGGCAGAGCGGGACTTCTCAGAAGAAACAGCTGCTGCCATTGACGATGAAGTGCGCAACTTGGTAGAGCAAGCTTATCGCCGGGCCAAAGCCGTTTTGATCGAGAACCGGGAAGTGCTGGATAAGCTGTCCGAGATGTTAATTGAGCGCGAAACAGTCGATGCTGAAGAGCTTCAGGAATTGCTAGCAACCAATAACGTCAAAGTTGCTTCAATTGCTTAATTTGCTGAGACTATAACCTCCTGGAGAGACGCGAAGTTCGCGTCTCTCTGTTTTTTTTTGGGATTCTGTTTTTTGGGGCTTTGGATACAGGCTTTTGGCACAGGTTTAGAAATCGATGTGCACTCGGCTAAAGCCAGAGTATTTTTTGAAAGCTTTGCGGAGCAAAGCTTTCAAAAAATACTCTGGACTTGACTCAGCTGAAGATTGCTATAGAAATCGGTGATGGTGCAGGGTATTAAGCCCAAATTCGGCTCAGTTGAAGCAACTCCTTTCGCAGTTGAGCACTGACCGAGTTATCTTGGAATGGATATATCTAAAGACTATTTCACTGCTGCAAGGATACTGCATACCCATGATTGAGGAACGGACTATCCCAACGCTGGCTTCGATCGCGCCTGTTTCGCGGGAAGAAGGGCTGACGCTTTACGAAGATATGACCCTGGGGCGGATGTTTGAAGACAAGTGCGCCGAAATGTACTACCGGGGTAAAATGTTTGGGTTTGTCCACCTCTACAACGGACAAGAAGCCGTATCTACCGGCGTAATTCAGGCGATGCGCCCCGGCGAAGACTATGTCTGCAGCACCTACCGCGATCACGTTCATGCCCTCAGTGCTGGCGTACCAGCCCGCGAAGTCATGGCAGAGCTGTTTGGCAAAGCAACAGGGTGCAGTAAGGGGCGAGGTGGCTCCATGCACCTATTTTCGGCAAAACACCGGCTGCTGGGCGGCTATGCCTTTATTGGAGAAGGAATTCCGGTGGCGCTAGGAGCCGCATTCCAGTCTAAATATCGGCGGGAAGCGATGGGTGATGCTTCTGCTGATCAGGTAACGGCGGCTTTCTTTGGCGATGGCACCACAAACAATGGTCAGTTTTTTGAATGCCTGAATATGGCTGCTCTCTGGAAGCTGCCCATCTTATTTGTAGTAGAAAATAACAAGTGGGCGATCGGTATGGCTCACGAACGCGCCACCTCACAGCCCGAAATTTACAAAAAGGCTAGCGTATTTGGTATGCCGGGCGTAGAAGTCGATGGAATGGATGTTTTGGCCGTGCGGACGGTGGCGCAAGAAGCGGTGGCTCGTGCCCGTGCTGGCGAAGGCCCAACGCTGATTGAATGTCTGACCTATCGCTTTCGAGGACATTCTCTAGCCGATCCGGATGAACTGCGCTCTAAAGATGAGAAAGAAGCGTGGCTGGCTCGTGATCCACTCAAGAAACTGGCAGCTCATTTGACCGCTCAGCAGCTGGTAGAGGCTGAAGAGCTGAAGGCGATCGAACGACGCATCCAAGCGCAAATCGAAGAGGCGGTTAAATTTGCTCAAGACAGTCCTGAACCTGATCCCAGTGAACTCTATCGCTTTGTATTTGCTGAAGACGAGTAGTTGGCGATCGAGCTAAGAATCTAATTTATTCCTAAAGCCATTCCTAAAGCAAAGAGCGGGTCAACTGACCCGCTCTTTGCTGCAATTTATGAATTTGTAGTCGCTCCAAGCTATTAATCTGGTTTCGTATCAAGGGGATACGACACTGAACACTCGACATAAAGTTCGCTCCTACTGGGAAAGTCCTGCGGGCACGCTAGTTGATGGAGTCGCTCAAGAATAAGCTCACTCAAACCAAGCTAAGGCTGAGAAGTTTCTAACCAGTCAAAGATGCGATCGAGCTGTTCTAACGTGACCAGCCCATATTGCCAAAGAATCATGGGCAAAGGGCCGGGATCTTGCTCGCGATGGCGTAGGGCGATCGAGATCGACGAAGCCGAGAGCGCTAAGTCTTCCTGTAGAAATCGAATAAATCGAGAATAATTGGCGGGCGTCATCGTTGTATTCACCTCCTGATGGAACTTTCTAAAAAGCGATGAGATTTGGAATCCAGGGTACTGAGAGAATTGATAAGCCAAACATTCAAGCAGACACTCTGTGATCTGTCCTATGAACTGCCTTGATAGCCAAGCTAATCAGCCAAGTCAATCAGGCTGCACAAAAAGCATAGGTATAACCCTTAGCTAAACCAATGCCATCCTGCCGCATTGCTGAAGACATCCACTTCTGGGCAAGCACTGGTTTAGCAAATGCTTCAATCCTCGAGTGCTCCGATAGAACACCCAAATGATGCAAACTCTATAAGGAGCAATCCAACGTCCTCACACCGACATCCACTAGCTCATCTTCAACAGCTCACCCGACAAATCCGCAGTATTAGAACAAGAATTTGTTTCAGAACTCGGAGAGCATTTGGATGTCAGGATCAAGGATAGATTAAATCTTGAGAACTGGGTTACATCTTCCGAAGGAATACGCTACTTCTTTGGGAAATCTGCAGAAACACGTCCGTAGAATTAAGCACAGACCCCAAAATCTGGCTTGATTCTGTTCTGACGCCGTTTATTCGGTTCTTACCTCCTAGAATCTACCTACTAGGAAAGCAAGGTTAGCAAATTCTTGGAGATCTGGATAGGGTAAAAGTCAGTAAGTTCAGGCGAACTATAATAAGTTTTGTGAGGCAGTCCCTTATTTCAGCGCCCCTCCAGCCGCCTAAACTTTGAGATCTTTAAAAATGCATTCTAAAAGTGCATTTTCAGGACGATCGCTTTTGGCAGCGGAAGAGTTGATAAGGAAACCCCACCCGGCGATAGTGGGCTGGATCAATGGCACACAGTACTTTCGCTTGTCGATCGGCCTTGGGATAGGAAAGCCTGAGCCGATTGGGATAATCATCCGTTCGCATTCCCGGAGATGCCACTACCCATAGATTCAGCGGCAGCGGTTGCGGTTGCGGCATCTCTGCCAGCATTTTCCAAGCTTGCTGATAGCCAGCGGACTTATCTACAAAAGCGAAGCCAGCCGTAGAGGACTGCGAATAACCGTGCTGAAGCTGCAAGGCAAAGCTCAATCCCAGCGCCACTTCCTGCAGCGAATCATAGGCAGCTACCACTGCCATAGCTGTAGAAGGTTCAAAAGCCATATTTTTCGCCACCCGATCGGGCGTATAGGACTTAAGAAATACCCAGCCATTAACTACCAGGATGCTGCTGAGCAGGCCTGCTAGCAGCGGCAGGGAGATAGCAGGGCGGGCTGCACTGCGCACTGGCGCTTTGACTAGACTGGCCGCTACTAAGGCGCATAGCCCCGGATAGTAAACAAAGTTGTAGCGAGGGACAACGGTAAGGTCTTTGTTGAGCAAGTATGCGGTTGCCAAAAATTCCCCGATTACGCAGAGCGTGAAGCCAGACAGCAAGATGATCGCCGGACGATAGGGGGTCTCGTGCCACAGTCGTCTCAAGCCTTGCCCAATCTGCCAGCCCAGCCAAATCATGAAACCCAGCATGATCACGGCAGACCCAATCACTAGGGGTGTGGGTTGCTTCTCTACAGGGAGTGCCACAAACATCAGCGTCCAGCCGACCAGCGTTTGATAAAGCGGAGCCAGCCGATCGAGCCAATTGGGATTGTAAGGAATCAGCCAATCAGTTTCGGGACGACGGAAATGGCTGATGACGATTGGCAACCAGGGCAAGTAGCCCAGCAAAATGCCTGTTAGCGTCAGGGCGATCGCTCCCCATGCCCGCCCAAATGCCTGCCCAGACAATGCCCGCCCAGACATCTGGTAGCGCTGCCACCCCATCCACAGCAACAAGGCGACAACTTGAGCCACCAACGCCAGGATGCAAAAGTAGTGAACATAGAGGCTGAGCAGATTCACCCCAGCCCAGCCTAACCAGATGGCAGGACGCAAGTGCAGCGTTGCCAGATCTCGCTGGATTTCTACCAGTGCGGCCAAGGCTAGCGTGATCAGCAGCATGGGCAAGGTGTAATGCCGGGCTTCTTGGGACAGGTAAACGGCAAAGGGAGAAACTGCCATCAGAGCGGCTCCTAACAAACCGGCCGCAGGCGAGAAAGCCAGTCGATTCAAAACATAGAGCGCAGCGATCGCTCCTGCTCCCATCAAAGCCGGTATCGCCCGTATGGCCCAGACTAGACTCTCCGCATCTGGCTGCAGCCAGCCCAACCACTGATACAGCAGGCAAAAGAAGACCGGCGGATGCACTGACTCGGTCGCAACTGTTTGAGCAATCTGAGCACAGCTTAATCCAGGTTGATAAACAAACAGCGAATCTAGTGCTTTTAAGGGAAAAAACCGATTGAGCGGCACATCCTGAAAGCGATGCCCTGTTGTAAATAACGCCGTCAACACTTCATCCAGCCACAGGGGCTTAGCGTCTAGATGCCAAAATCGCAGCCCCAGCCCCAGCAGTAGCAGTCCTCCCAGAGCGATCGCATGAGGCACAACAGCAGATCGAGAATCAAAGTCTTTCAGCCGCACAAGCAAACCCTAGATTGAGCCATCCTTAAGGTCTCATAATTTGTAGAGCAAAAATTGCTTTATCCCTTTTTTCTGATGGCCTGCGGAAATTGCTTGACCAGAGCAGGCAAAACAGGACAGGGCGATCGATTCTCCACCTGATCTGGATTGCTCCAGACAAAGGGGGCTTTGTAGGCAGCCGACATCCACAGCAGTCGTTTAGCACGGGTCATAGCCACATACAGCAGCCGATACTCTTCAGCCAGCTTCAACCATTTTGCCCGTTCCCAGGCAGTTGGAATATCGGGCAAGGAAGCGGTTGCATGTTCTGCATGAATATGAGCCCGGATTTGCGCCCGTGCCACTTCCGACAGCGTCAAGTCTCCCAAAAACTTGGTCTGCGGCATCACCCGCAAACTGCCTGGAATTATATGCTCGTGCAAAAACGGGATAAATACAAAATCCCAGTCCAGTCCTTTGGCTTTGTGCATGGTGATCAGGGTGAGCTGCTTGGGGCGAATGTAGCGCTGTTCTGGATCATCGGTTTCCACAGGTTCAAATCGTTCCGATCGCACAATCTCTTCCAGCGCTTCTAACAGGGCTGCCATAGAAGGATTGCCTGCCGTCTGCTGCGCCAGTCTAGCCGCTAGCTTGTCGGTAGTTGCCAGCTCGGATTGCTCATATTGCAAAGTCATCGCCAAAAAGGGAATCAGCTGATATTGGGGCAGTTCCAGGCGAGCCCGCAGGATGCCAGTGCAATAGCGTCGTGCCTGCAGGACGGCTTCTGGCTGCGGCGGATCTAACGGGTTGGGGTAGAGAAACTGCTCCGGCAACACCACCAATGCATTCAAATCTTGAGTCGGAATTAGCTGGCGATCGACTAGCGTTTGCAGGGCTGCTTTCAAATTATCCCCGGAGTGAGGGCGATCGAGGAACTGTAGCAAAGCCAGAAGCTCGGCTGGGATGTGGGAATGGCGATCGCGCTCTCCCACGTCATAAATTTCAATTCCCTGTTGTTGCAAATCCACGTCGATGCCATACAGCCCCGGATTTTGCAGCCGTTCGGCAATGAATCGCCCCTGCCGATTTTCTCGCACCAGCACAGCTGCCCGTGCCTCTGGATAGCGGCTCAGCAGTTCTGCGACTCGCAACCCGATTAAATTGACCGTCTGATGGACATCGGGCGGAAACCGGATCTCTAAGCCAATCCCTTCTGGTGCCGGATTAGCATCGGGCTGAGGATCATTAGGGGGAACAGGATGGATGTATTGGCGACGAAACGGGGTTTCGGAGGCAGAGATGCTGGCGAGAGTGTGGCTGTTCCCAGCCTCGGTGTCCTTGCCGCTGCCGTATCGTTGGTTCACCCAATCCACCAAAAAATTAGCCGCTTCTAGAATAATTGGGCTGCTGCGTCCTGCCTGATCCATCTCTGCCAGGTTGCCTTGACGATCGCACTCGGCACAAAAATCTCGAAAAAAGGAGGGATCGGCGGGTGTAAACGTAGAGTTGATCGCCTGGTTGGGGTCGCCGACCCGAATTAAGTTCAACGATTGGTTGGGATCGATGGGATCGGCCGCCAGAAGTTGCAGCAGCCGGGTTTGCAGAGGGGAGGAGTCCTGAGCTTCATCTTCGAAGACGGCACAAACTTGAGACTGCCAGATTTGACGAGTAGTTTCGTCTTCTAGCACCCGCAACGCCGCTAAGATCATGTCGTCGTAGTCAATGAAATTTCGCGATCGCAGCAATGTTTGATAACGCTCATACAGCCCTGCCGCGATCGCCAGCACGTCGTAATCTACCCCTGCAATTGAGTGGCGGCGGGTTTCATTTCCGCTTAATTTGCGTAAATCTTCTGGCAGTAATCCAGAGCTTTTTGCCTCATGAATCACGGTAAAGGCTAAGTCAGGTAAAACCTCAGTTCTCAAGACCGACTGCCGCCGTAGCCGCTCTGTTTCTTCTCCGTCAAACTGCTGCCCTTCAATCAAGTGCTGATAGGTCTGGGGATGGGCTGAAATCCATTGCTCGACACAAGTGCGAATCAACCGACTGCCTTGGGTCGGAGACACCAAGGTCATCTGGTTCAAGTTCAAGCCGGATAGGGTAGGGTGACGCGTGGCAATGTTGAGCGCCAATCCATGCAGGGTAGAAACGGCAAATCCCTGAGGTGCCAGCGCCAACTCCCGCAGGTACTTGCGAACTTTGCCTTTAAGGTTGGCTACGGCAGAGCGTGTAAAGGTCACTAAGATCAGCTGTCCTGCAGGCAGGGATGCGGCAGTGTCGGCAGCTGAGTCAGCATTTTGGAGCTGCCCTAAATATCGCTTTGCCAAAAATAGGGCAGCCGCGATCGCCATTCCCGTCGATTTTCCTGATCCAGGTACAGCAGACACAGCCAAAGATCCCCCTTGCCAATCTGCCATGCGCTGCTGTCCTGGGCGCAAGCCTGCCCGCAAATCCTGGAGAATTTGTTCTCGCGATCGCGGTACGGACGGCTCTAAATCGGTTGATATCATTGCACTATTAGAGGAAGAGGAACTTTAACCCTGAATCAGCTGGATCAAGTTTTGATGAAGGCTGCTTCGATCCTAACGAACACCGCTTCTTTTGGCTGTAGCCGGGGGAGACCAGCCTGAAGGCAATTTCGTGGCTGACTGCCAATCCTTTTTTCCAGGAAACGGTTTCTGGGTGGTGAGGGGTGGTAGCATGACAAAGTTTCGCTTCTATCCCGACAAACGTTGACTAGGCATACAGATGGCGATGAGTTCTGAACAACTTCCCTCTCCTCAACCTGAAGCTCCTACCCCCCAACCGGAACCGAAATTTGGCTGGAATTCATATGCCGAGTTAATCAATGGTCGTTTTGCAATGGTTGGCTTTGTGGCGCTAATTCTGCTGGAAGTGCTAACTCATCAAGATTTTTTTACTTGGCTTGGAGTTCGCTAAGAGGGTAGAGGGAAATATTAGGTCAATGGGTATGGGGAATCGGGAATAGCAGCAGCCCATGGCGTTACTGCTTCCCTGGTTATTCCATCCCCAAATAGCGCTTCGTACTCGACTAAAACCAGATTATTGTTTGGAAGCTTTGCTCCGCAGAGCTTTCGAACAGTGGTCTGTCCCTCGCTCCCTTGAAAATAGGCATTGGAGCCGCGATCGAGGCTGGCAAGACCGGGCTGCCTGTTATGGCATCTCGTAGAAAACTGCTGAGCTAAGAAACTTGATTGATCTATCGGTGGTCTAGTGTTAAGCGCAGCTTGGCAATTTTGGCAATTATGTACTTTAAGATACATTTTTTGTTAAATTTTCGTATCCTAAGCTACTGATTGACTTGATATGTTATTCTGGAGCTTGGAGATTAAGCATACAACTTTTGAAAAGGATGTTCACTATGGACAAAAATCGTCAGCAAGTCATGACACAAGCCGCACAAGCTCATCGTGAAACCCTACGCAAAAATCTGCAGCGCCGTCTGGAAGCTGCTCGTGCTAAGGGGGATGAAGCTTTGATTCGTCAGCTAGAGGCTGAAGCGCAATATATTGGCTAGAAATTGTTCAAGTAAGACTACGGCGCTCAAGATTCGCAAGATTTAGCTGAAGCATCAGCTACGACAACCCAGCTAAAAGACATCTAGCAATAATTCGACAGCTGCCGCAATGCTTCAATTGAACAACGTTTAGCAAGTCATTTTTCTGGATGAACCTGTAGCCAGCCTATTTGCTTCAAGGTACTTCATGATTCATCGGAAAGTCTGACCTAAAAATTGAAATTGCGCTGCACAAGTATAGAGATGCAAACCTTTGCATCTCTATTGCTTTCTATGTGTATATGTATGTAGCGATGCACCTGCCCTTACTTGACTGGCTACAGCTATAGCTTAAGGGCAAGGAGAAAGGAGCCTGGCACCGCAAGCTCCTTTCAGGGTTTCTAGCGTATTACGCTTTCTAGCGCACTGTTAAGACTAGCGCACTGTTAAGGTATATCTGCCTTGCCCATTGCGATCGTAGGCATTGGCAATCACCCGATAGGTACCTGCTGCAGGCAATCTAACGGTCAGCGATGAGTTCGTGTTGTTCTGCGAAACATCATCGTTTTGCCCTAAAGGCTGTCCATTGGCGTCCAGGATCACCAAGTAGGTGTCAAAATCTGGGCTTTCCAGAGAAGCAGTGACCGTCTGCCCTGCATTGCCTTGGAAGCTATACTCCCGGTAGAAACTGCCGTCAGATTGCAATACGGGAGAACCGGGGCCTAAAGTTCCTTGCTCTTGTAGCAAAGCTCTGCCTTGCTGTTGCCCCAAGGCTCGCCCTTGTTGCTGTGGAGTTGCGCTAGCCGCAGCGACCCGAAGATTGTAGCTACCCATCTCACCCGTGCCGCGCGAGTTTGCCAGGATGGTGTACGTTCCATCGGCGGGTAAAGAAACTTCTACCTTAGAGTTATGACCGCCGCCACTGTCGTCATCTTGAGCAATGTCTGTACCGTCTGACGATAGCAGAATCAGGTAAGAATCAAGCTCACTACTGCTCATTTCAATCACAACCCTCTGCCCGGCCTTGCCATCAAACGTGTAGGCATTAAAATAGCTGCTGTCCGACGGTAACACCCCGCTTGTCCGATCGAGCTTGCCTTCTACCGCGCTATCTAATGCAATCTGCTCAGCTTTTTTACCGCCCCCTAGCATAGGAGACTGTTGTGCCACCCGAGGAGCTCGGCCTTCCCGAACCGCCACTAAAAACGGCTGAACGCGATCGATAGAAATGGCAAAGCCAATGCCGATATTGCCTGAGTCTGCTCCTGGCGAAAAGATAGCGCTATTCACACCCACCAGTTCGCCCTGGCTGTTGAGCAAAGGCCCACCAGAATTGCCAGGATTAATAGCCGCATCCGTTTGCAGCAAGCCCCGATCCGGGTCAATGCGGCTAATGATACCGGTTGTAAATGTGCCCTGGAACTGCCCAAACGGGTTACCAATCGCAAATGCCCGCTGGCCCACCTGAGCAGCACCTGCTGCTGCCAGCGGCACCGTAGGCAAATTATTTTGACCGCGAATTTTGACAGCCGCTAAATCAAGTCCTGCTTCGCCAAAGGCAATTACATCAGCATCAAATGTTCTCCGATCGGCCAATGTGACTTTCACTGTTTCTGATCCAGACACCACATGAGCATTGGTTAAGATCAAGCCATCTGGCGTAATAATGCTGCCGCTGCCTGTACCATTGCCAGCCGCGATCGAGACCACCCCCGGACTAGCCACCTGGTAGACATGGACATTAACGCTATCCTCAGCGTCTTGAGCCAAAGCTTGCTGCGGATTATGTTGACCCAACTGTGCGAGATTGAGCAGCTCAACGGGAGAAGCTGCATTGAGGATGTTAAGACCCACTGCGGTGCCTACAGCAGCGAATCCCGATGAGGCGAGACGGAGAAACTTGATCTTCATACGATGACTTACGACTTAGTGGCTACTGTAACGAAGCTAGGGCAACGAAGCTAGGCAGTTCTATCTCAAGCAATTGAGAGCAACTGATGGAACAAATTGGGCGATCGCGACTTCATTAATATCCTGCATTTCACTTTTCGCTTCTCTCCTCTTGTTATCCGGGATAAACAAGAAGGGAGGTATCCCTTAACACCACACCGAGAATTTATGGACTGGCAAGCGGGCTAATGTTTGCTAACCTTGGTCTTGGCTTCACATGGCAGAACGATGGCGGAGGCAAGTTAAATGATTTTGTACTCCTCTTTATTACTGCCTATGTCATGCTGAGAACTGTCAAATTCGACAACATTGATAAACGAACATTGATAAACGTAGAGTACCCAACTCGTTGAATCTAGCTTTAGCTTAGCTTGAAAAATATCTACAGTGTTTTGCGCTGCGTTAAGTGTCTATGATTTTTTAGAAGCCTTGTGGAGCCAGGTTTCTAAAAAATAATTAAGATTTAGGCGATTGAAAATTATTGAAAATCACGGCGATCTTTACGGATCATTTTACCTGCTGCGGCTTTTTTCCTTTGCCCCTAGATAATCGGTTCAGCAACTCCGGCGTCACAATACCTTGGGGGTAGAAAATGGTGCTCATGACAATCAGCAGTCCAAAGATGATCAGGCGGCCGTCTTGAAAAAATTGAGCCAACCAGACGGGTAAGCCGCTGATCCCGGATAAAGCACGCAGCATTTCTGGCAGCGCCGTCAAGGACATCCCCCCGACGATTGGGCCTACGAAGGTTCTGGAACCGCCGCTGAGGACAAATGCCAAATAGACAATGCTGGCATCAAACGTGCCTTGACGGGCATTCCAGGTGTTGAGGAAATGAGCGCTAATGGCACCCACCATGCCCGCCAATACTGCGCCTAGCGTAAAGGACAGCAGCTTATAGTAGGTTGGATTAATTCCCATCGTGTCGGCCGCCAACTCGTCTTCTCGAATGGCGCGCAGCACCCGCCCCACATGCATAGACTCTAGCCGCTGCAAAAACACCATACTGGACGCCAGCAGGGGCACCACGATCCACAAGTAGCCAATTTGAGACTGGAACGGCTGAGGAATCCCAAAAATGCCGACGGCTCCTCCCGTAATCTCTAAATTCAGTGCTAATACTCGCAGGATTTCCACAAAGGCGATCGTTGCAATGGCCAGATAAATGCCGCGCAACCGCAAGACCGGAATCCCTAGAGCGATCGCTACTACCGCTGAGGCGATCGCAGCTAACAGCATTTCTAACAGCAGCCAAGGTAGGGGAAAGGAGCCATCGGTGGCTGGAAGGACTTGGGTAGAGAAAATAGCAGCAATATATCCGCCTAGGGCATAAAATCCGGGTGAGGCGAGGGAGAGCTGTCCTGCCATTAAGGGCAAATAGACCGATAAACCTAGCAGGGCACCTAGCAACATGGAGACGAAGAGAAAGCCGTAAGTATCTAAAA
Organism: Coleofasciculaceae cyanobacterium; assembly: GCA_036703495.1. Classification (GTDB taxonomy): domain Bacteria; phylum Cyanobacteriota; class Cyanobacteriia; order Elainellales; family Elainellaceae; genus Drouetiella. Next base: position 18,226 of record DATNOY010000067.1, on the reverse strand, counting down.
AAGCGGTCATGTTGATCATTGCTAGAGGTTTTAACCCAACTTTTGCCCTGAATTTTTGCCCTGAATTTTTGCCCTAACTTTAGGTTCTAGCCGCCTGGCTAAACTTTTTGAATTAGCGATCGTCCTAACAGTCCCTGAGGACGAACGAGCAGCATGATGAAGAGTAACGCAAAGGCGATCGCGTCTTTATAACCTGAGTAGTCAGCCGGGACGAAGGCCTCCGCCAAACCAATCACCAGACCTCCTAGAACTGCGCCAGGAATATTACCCAAGCCTCCTAAGACAATCACGCCCAATCCTTTGAGTCCAAAAGCAATGCCAAAATAGGGCCCGGCAATGCTGACGCTAGACCCAACTAAAGTTCCGGCCAAGCCGCCTAAAAAACCGCTCAAGAAAAACGTTAACGTAATAAATTTTTCTGTATTGATTCCTAATAAACTTGCGGTGGTCGCATCTTCTGAAACTGCCTTCAATGCTTTGCCAAATCGGGTGAAGTTAATCAAATAGGTAAGAATAGCAACAATCACTGCAGACACTGCAAAAATCACGATTTGAACTGTCCGAATGGCGATCGGTCTTTCCGCAGTACCAAAGTTAATGGATGCAGGCATGTTGCCATAAGTATCGCTAGGAAAGGTATAGATTTCTGCTCCGACTAGATACTGAATCACATTTACGATGACAACAGCTGCTCCCAGGCTAGAAACCAACGTCAGCAGTGGGTCGGCTCCTCTTTTACGCAACGGGCGAAATGCCAATCGCTCAACAATCACGGAGGACAGTCCTGCCAAAATGCTGCCTAAGAAGAGCGCAATAAAAAAAGGCAAATGAATAGGCAAAGACACATTTGCTAACAATCCATTGAAGCCAAAAGCACCGCCTGTTAAGACGTAGCTGAAGTAAGCCCCTAGCGTAAAAATTGCCCCATGGGCAAAATTAATGATGCCTAGAATTGAAAAGACCAGCGTATAGCCTAGAGCAAAAATAGCGTAGACGCTGCCAATGGATAGTCCATTCAAGAACTGTTGTAAAAATAAAGTGATGTCCATGCTTAAAACGGAAGGACAAATAGCAATATAAGCACAATATTCCAGTCTAAATATAAGCCTAATTTCTCTCTTCGATAGATGCAGGGTTAACCCTGCATCTATCGTATTTTAGGCTGAACTGCATAAGTTATTAGCCTCTGGGCGAATGGCACTGAAATTAGCTCTTGCTTACGGCTGAAAATCCTGGATCATCCGCAGGGTGGGCTGTGTCCACTGTTTTTCAGTCAGTGCCATTCGCCTGTAGGTAGGCTATTTCAAGAACTCAAACTTGCCATTATTTCCATCAGCATCCATCTTGATTTGCGCCACATAGAATTGGCTTTGCTTAATTTCTCCTTCTGGATCAAAAGAAATCTCACCTAAAGGTGTGTCATATTTAGCCGATAAGATTTGCTTGTTTAGCTCTGTGCGAAGTTGTTCTAGAGATAAGGTATTGAGCTTAGTTTTTTTGTCTAAAGCAGTTAGCGCTTCTACAAAAACTTGAACGCCTGTAAAAGCTTGGGCACTAAATTGAGGCGGTTCTTTCTTATTCTGAGCTTTGTAGGCATCCCGGAAAGTTTTGTTAAGCTCACCCGGATGTTCGGGGCTGTAGGCTTGAGCAATTAAAACTCCATCACAGGCTTTTTTGCAGACGGGCAGAATGTTAGAAGTGTTGAGTCCGTTACCGCCAATAATGACGCCTTTGTATCCTAAATCTCGAAGCTGCTTGACCAGATTACCGCCATCTGCCGCCAAGCCAGAAATGATGACTAAATCAGGCTTGAGATTCATGGCATTGGTTGCCTGAGTCTGAAAATCGGTATCGGTTGTTTGAAATTTTTGAACGGTGACTAAATTCAGCCCTTTATCTTGAACCGTTTTTTGAAAAGTGCCTGTTTCTGATTTGCTGAAGGCATCATTTTGGGCGAAGAAAACCGCCACATTTTTAATATTTGGATTTGCCTTAAGCGCCGCTTCTACCGCATTGGGTGCAACAACTGAAACCGGAGCGGAAACTCGCGCAATATAATCGCCAATTTGGGGAATGCCTTTGGCAGTATTGGAAGGCGCGAGAACTGGAACTTTGGCTCGTTCAGCTACCGGATCAGCGGCAAATGCCTGTTGCGAAAGCGTTGGGCCAACAATTCCCACGACTTTGTCTTGCGTGATCAGTGTATTAAAGGCATTAATTGCCCCTTGCTCATCGCCAGCCGTGTCCTGAAAGATCAGCTTGATGGGGGTGCCATTGACGCCACCTTTTTGATTAAAAATTTGCTCAGCAATTTTGGCCCCGATCACCTCTTCTTGCCCTAATAGAGAGACGTTGCTGGTCTGGGCTACGGCAATTCCAATGGGGATAGCCGCGCTGTTACCCGCAGCTGCAGAACTTGAAGGGCTAGGATTATTGGCAGCATTAGGCTGTGTACAGGCAACCACTAAGGAAAAGGTAAATAACGCAGCCAAAATTTGGCTAATGAATCTTCTTCTAAACATCTTGAAAGACCTGAAATAAGGAAAAACAACGTGTTAAACCGATTGCTAAGCATTATCTCAGCAATTGCTCTATGGCGATCGAAATCGTTTCCTTAATCAACTGAAATTGCTCTATGGCAGTCCCAAGTCCGCTGGGAGCGGCAGGGGGCATGCCCCCACCTGAGGGACACAGTCTCCAAACCCCTTGTGGGGTTTCTCAGGACTAATTGAGGACTGCGATATCTTGAGAATCTAGCAAAAAGTCAGCTCAGCACATACGATGCAAAGCCCATTATTCAAGATCCTGAAAGTCTTGAGTTTGCGCAGGTCTATAGCAATCCCAAATCATTTGTGAGAAAGGGGTGGAGGGGACAGTGTCCTCTCCTAGGTGACCGAGTCCCCAACCCCCTTATGGTTTTCTCAGGACTGATTAAGGACTGCCATAGCACAATGGATGAAAAGCACAATGGATGAAACTTCTCTGGGCGATCGCCTTCTCTAAAACTGCTTCAAGAAGCGCAAATCGCTGGCATAGAGACGGCGGATATCGTCCATTTGATGCAGCACCATGGCAAACCGCTCGACGCCAAATCCGGCAGCAAACCCGGTATAGATTTCTGGGTCATAGCCAACTGCCTTCAGCACATTTGGATCAACCATGCCGCAGCCCAGCACCTCCAGCCAGCGCCCGCGCCACATAACATCCACTTCGGCAGAGGGTTCGGTGAACGGGAAAAAGCTGGGACGAAAGCGAATTTCGATCTCGCCGAACATCGATTCCAGGAAAACCTTGATCGTGCCGCGCAAATCAGTAAAGGTCAGCCCTTCGTCCACTGCCAAAATTTCAATTTGGTGAAATACGGCCGCATGGGTGGCATCAACCGTATCGCGACGGTAGCAGCGTCCTGGTGCTGCAATGCGGATAGGAGGCTCATGGTTTTCCATATAGCGAATTTGCACAGAGGAGGTGTGCGTCCGCAGTAGGTTGCCATCTGGGAGATAGAAGGTGTCCTGCATGTCGCGAGCCGGATGGTCGGCTGGCGTATTCAGCGCTTCAAAGTTGTAGTAGTCCGTCTCCATTTCTGGCCCTTGCGCGACCGTGTAGCCTAACCCCACAAAAATGTCTAGTGCTTTGTCGATCGTGCTGGTCAAGGGATGGGCGTGACCTTGAGGCCGAGAAACGCCTGGCATTGTCACATCGATCGCCTCGGCTTGCAGCTGAGCTTCAATCTGGGCTGCTTGCAGTGCCGCTTTCTTCTGATCCAAATCAGCTTGCACTGCCTCTTTGACTTCATTGGCGATCGCCCCAATCCGCGGTCGCTCGGTGGCATCCAGCTTGCCCATACCGCCCAACACCTGAGACAGGCTCCCCTTTTTGCCTAGATATTTAATCCGCAGCTGCTCAAGCTGCTCTAAGGTAGTGGTTACTCCGATCGCCTGTTGTGCTTCTTGTTGGAGGGAGGTCAGTTGGGCTTCCAGATCGCTCATCTGTACGGTCATGCTAGATCGTCGGTTGGGTTAAGAGTGAGGGGCTTTACAAAAGCTCACCTCAATTTACATTTACCAGTTTACGAGGTCAGCCGCTACTTGGACGGATTTACCAAACAAATGCTTTGCAGGTTCACATCAGACATTCGACGGATTTTTGACTACGCTTAGAAACAATGGGTAAATCATGGGCGATCGCGTTCCCTTGACTTCTTGTGAGACATCGTGACCGTTTGGGATAATGACCGACAATAATAAAGAGCAACTAACAAAACAGCCTGACCAGACAGGGGGATGGGGATGAAGCGCCAGAATCCACAGATCTTCACAGGGATGTCGCGGCATAGCGCGGTTCTCCCAATTTTCCTATGGTCTATCGGCATATTGTCTGCTGGCCCAGCTACGGCTCAGCCGTTGACGGTGGCCCAGACTCACCTGAACGCAGGGCCGCCGATTTTGGCTCAATCTCTTTCTAATACCGAACGGCAAGAGCTAGAGCAGTTGCGCGGACTCAGCCGCACAACCACGCTATTTAACGTCATGCTGGCAGTGCTGGCGATGCTGTTGGCGGCAGCCATCATTGGACTCTATCTATTGCGGCGATCGGTAATCCGGGAAGTCACGGCGATCGTGCAGGCTCACCTAAAAGAGTTAGGCGATTTAGAAGGACAGATTGGTGCTGCCAAGCAAGAAGTCCGAAAGCTGCTGCAAGACTACGAAAACTATGCCGATGATCTGGGCAAGGATGCTGAATCCTTTGAGCAAGAGATTGAGCAAAAGCGGGACATCCTGTCTCAGCTAATTGCCGAAATTTCGCAACGCCAGCAGGATACGGCCACTGCCCTAGCCAACCAACTGGCTGTCGCCCAGCAAAAGCTCGATGAATTACAGTCTGGGTTCGCTGCCCAACTCTCGGAGCTTCAGGGAGTCGCTCAATCGCAAAAAGATGCAGCTCTGCAAACCTTTGCTCAATCTGGTCAAGAGTTTGCCGATCGCCTGTCTGCTCTCCAAGCTGACGCGCAGCAGCAGCAGGGGCTGACCTATGATCGACTAGGGCAACTCCAGTCCGAGTTGACGCCTTACCTGGATCACCTACGGCAGGCGGCCCAAGCCGAAACGCAGCAGAGTAAAGACACCACGCTGAACCAGCTGCGTCAACTAGAAGCTGACTTTGCCGGACAGCTAGTGGCCATCCAGATCGATGCTTCTGGACGGCGCGATCAGATTTTTGCCAGCCTGGATAGCCTCAGAGCCGATCTCATGGGGCAACTGTCTCAGCTTCAGACGGAGACCCAAACGCAGCGAGAGTCCTTACGGCAAGGACTGGAGCAGCTGAAAGCCGAAGTTGCCACTCAGCGATCGCAGCTCCAGCTAGAAACTCAAGCCCAGCGCGACGAGATGCGCCAGAACCTGCGGCGGTTGGGCGATGAATTTACCGGACAGCGATCGGAGCTACAAGCCGACACCGAGCGTCAAAAAGCCGATATTCGCCAAAATATTCAGCAAATGAGCGTTGAATTCAAGGCGCGACTCGCAGAATTGCAGGCGGATATCCAAACCCAGCGAGAAGCCTTGCGCCAAAATATGCTCCAGCTAGACGCTGCATTTGCTGCTCAGCAGACAGACTTGCAGGCTGCTGCCCAAGCCAAAAAAGCCGATCTCGATCGGGTGATGGCCCAGCTAGAGACAGAAATGGCAGCGCAGCGATCGCGCCTGCAAGCTGAAGCGCAAAACAAACAAGCCGAACTGCAACAGGCCCTCGATCGCCTAGAAGCCGAAGTTGCCGGACAGCAATCCAATTTGCAGGTGAATGCTCAAGCTCACCAAGCAGAGCTGCGTCAGGTAATTACTCAACTGCAGGAAGAATTTACTGCCCAGCTCACCGAACTTCAGCTCAGCGGCAAAGAACGTCGAGACGCAGTGCTCCGAAGTCTAGAAAAAACTGAGGCAGATCTAGTGGCGCAGCTGACGGCTCTTAAAGGAGATGTGCAGACCCAGCGCGACAAGATGCGGCAAAATTTGGAACGGCTGGAAGGACGCTTTGCCGACCAGCTCACCGACCTGCAAACTGGAGCCACCCAGCAGCGCGAAGCTACGATTCAGAATCTGCAAAAGCTAGAGTCCGATGTGGCGGCGCAGCTCAAAGCCCTCCAGTCGGAAGCTCAAGCCGAGAAAGATCAGATTATGCAGCGCTTGGCGACTGTCACGCCACAATTTGTTGCTGATTCCTTCATTGCCGCCACCCAGCAGCGCCTGGATGATCTCTCCCAGCAGCTGGATACCCTGAAAGCCAGCCAGCCAGAGCTGTTTTACACTTCCGAAGACTACATCCAGCAAGCCGAAACGCTATTTGCCAGCGAACGCTATGAAGCATCTCTTGTTGCCTATGACAAAGCGATCGCGGCTCAACCCGACAATATCCAACTCTGGCTACATCGCGGCATGGCATTGGAGGAACTAAAGCGTAGCGAAGAAGCGCTGATGGCGTTCGATCGGGTGCTCAAGCTCCAGCCTGACTATGCGATCGCCTGGTATCAGCAGGGGCTTGTGCTCAAAGAGCTGAAGCAATACGATGCTGCCCTGGCCGCTTTTGATCAAGCGGTGCAGTTGCAGCCTGCCGACTATAAGGCCTGGCTGAATCGGGGACTCACGCTCGGACGACTGAAGCAACCTGAAGCAGCGATCGCCTCCTTTGACAAAGCGCTTGAGCTGAAACCGGATTACCATGAAGCCTGGGTGAATCGGGGCGTGATTTTGGGCACTATGCAGCGCCCCGAAGAAGCCTTTGCTGCCTTTGACAAAGCTACCGAAACAGATCCGGATAACTCTACAGCTTGGCTGAATCGCGGGCTGTCGCTGCTGGAACTGGAGCGCTACGAAGATGCCGTTGCCTCCTTTGACAAAGTCACAGAGCTAAAACCGGATTCGGCTAAAGCCTGGGATAGCCGAGGCTATGCGGTCTTGCAGCTCGGGCGAGATAAAGAGGCGATCGCCAACTTCAACCGGGCCTTGAAAGTAAAACCTGACTATGCCAGTGCTTATTACAACAAAGCGTCTTGCTATGCTCTGCAAGGCGAGGCTGATCTGGCATTGGAGAGCTTGCAGAAGGCCGTTGATCTGAATCCCAAATATCGCAAAGAGTCCAAGGCTGACGCCAATTTTAGCGAACTTAGCCGCGATGATTGGTTTCAGGAAATCACGGGATAACGGCACAAAACCACAAAACCTGGTCGAGACGACTCAACATCGGCTGTAATGGGAACATCCTGTTTGCTTCCATTGACTATGTCTCAACCGGATATGACTGTAGCCGCTTCTACCCGTTCCTATGACTTCATTGGTTTTGGCGATGAAGTACCAGGGATTTTGGCGCTAATTTCGGCCGCTAGAGAATATCGTCGCCGAATTGGCAGCTATCCCAAAAGCGTCGTCATGCTGAGAGGAAATGCTCAAGACGGGATAGGGGGGCATATTGTCCGGGGGCGGTTAGCCTATCTCGATCGCAGCTGTATTCCGCCTACCACCCGTCAATCTGAGTATCTGGGGGACTTTGGCGATCCGCCCGCGATTTACAAAGAATTTTTGCAGCGAGCTGGCGTCGTCAAAGTTGCCATTGATCCAGGCAATGCCAACATGGCGCTGCGTCAGATGATGAGTGAAGCGGGAGTGGATATTCTCAGCAATGCCAAAATTGATGCTGTGCTGAAGGACGGTCAAAAAATTGCTGGGCTTCAGCTTTCCCGAGGTGAAACCTTTTTGGGCAAACAGTTCATCGACTCCACAGTCAATGCTGAACTCGCGCAACGGGCCGGCGTGAAAAAATTGCCAGGATTTGCCTCGTTGGGTCTACCTAACTCTGAGCTGTCCGTGACCCTGGTTTTTGAAACTCAAGGGCTAAGTCCACAAACCTTACAGGCGATCGAGCTGAGCTATTTGAAACGCTTGAATAACCCTGCAGATGCCGAAGCACAGCAGTGGCTTAACATTGCCGCTGGCTCCGATGCCTCGCTGGCTCAAATGCTGCGTAACTCGCTAACCCGAGCCTACGGTCAGCTGAATACCCTGGATATTGGCACAGATTACATTGATGTCTACAGCCGGGCCTTGTCGATCGCCTATCACTCCTTCCGGGGGACAAAACACTACCTACCGGAAAGCAAAGCTATTTTAGACAATCCCAACATTGCAGTTCTTCCCGGCAATCGCCTGTTTTGGAATGCGCTGCTGTTCTTTGTCGATGCGACTCAAGCCGAAGTGCTAGCCCGCAATGGAGCCAAGCCCACTGCCGAGATGCTGAAGGAATTTGGCTGGATTGAGAAGTGGTTGAAGAGCCTAGGTGCAACCTCAGTTAAGGTAGCCCCAGAACTTTACATCCGCCATGCTGGCAACATTGTGGGTGCCGTGGAGCCGCTGAGTGGGGCACAGATGATTGCAGGGGGCGTATCGGCTAATCAGGCGTTGGGAACCTTTGGCTACATGTTTGATACGCGGGGCGGCATTGTGGGGTTATGGCAACGAGCTACCAATGTGGGTGTTAAGAAATTTGCTTTCAAAGCGCCGCTGCTGAATGTGGGCATGCGCCATGCCTTAATCAAAAATGTGCCTAACTTGGCTGTCATTAGCCCTGCTTCAGGCTTCGAGGGCAGCGCTAGTGCAGTCGGTCGAATTGTGGAGTTCAATGTGGCCGTGGGTCAAGGGGTAGGGATTGCCGCTGCGATCGCCCTCCTGAACAACCGCAACCTCTCCGAAATCACAAATGAAGAAGTTCGTAACGTCCTGGCACAAACCGGCAAGCTATCCAAAACCTACGGTAAGTACGATCCGGCAGAAACCTCCAGCATGAGCGACTTTGAGAAACGCATGTTCGATGTGAGTCTGGCAACTCCGGTCGATTTTGATGAGCTGATCGCTTGATTGTCCAGTTGATTGTCCAGTTGATTTGCCAGTAATGGCAGCTTGCGAGTGGCTGCCACCTGCTCAATCGGGGGATGCTGACTTCTGGAATTTAGATTAATCTTATGGGCAGCGTTTATCACGAAATTTTCTGCAGTTTAAACGCTACTGATAGCGTTATCTTAAATTTAGTCTAAACTCCAATAACTTAGGCCTAGCCTTCCCTATATTTGACTGTGAGGAGAGCAACTTATGGATTCGGAAGCTCACGTACTTGAAGCCATGATCAAGTACATACAAAGTACGCTAGAACAGCCTAATTCAGTGTTTGGAGGATTGCCGATCTGTCCTTACGTGCAGCGAGCCCGGTTACAGCAATTAATCCAATTTTACGTTTACCCTTTTGACTTGAGCTGCCTCGCTCCCGCTTCGGAGCTGATGACGGCAATCGAAGAGTTTAGAGCGCAACAGCATTTTGAAGTGATGCTGATTATCCATTCAGACCGAGACGGCATCAGCCTTGCTCAACTCCAAACGTTTGTTGAGGCACTCGATCAACAGCTAGCCCCAATGCAGTTAACTGCTTTTGGCGGGCATCCAGAGGATCCCTTTCAGATCCACAATGTCCGTACTCGCCAAGAGCCCTATCCCAACATTGCGATCCAATCGATCCAGAAGCTCAAGCAGGCTTCCGAGCAGCTGTCTAAAACTCATTACTACGACCATTGGACTGCCAATAACCTGAAGAGCGTCGGACTACCTCGATAATCCTGCTGGCACTTCTACGATACAAACCAGAGCTGCTCAAGCTCCCATCAGCTGGAATACTGATTCAGCAAGGTGGGCAAGTGGTCATAGCCATCGACCCCGATCGCGGCAATAATGGCGGCTCGTTGCTGTGCCAGCATAGATTGAAATTCTCCTTCTCCCAGTTGTCCCCGCAGCACTATCAGGAGTCCTGCGGGTTGCCGCCAGCTGGTTGAACCCATTTGTTGCAGCAGGTACATGCCCAAACAGGCCATCTGAAGCGCTTGAGCCTGATTTTGCAAGCGGTAATAGGCTTCTGCCAGGTAGGCTAAATTTTGCCCCTGGAGGTACATATCTCCGGAAATTTGAGCCGCCTGAATGCCTTTTTCCAGATAGCCAATTGCAGGTTGCGGCTCTTCAATCAGAATCTGAGCAATTCCCAAACTGCTAAGACACAGGGCCTGACTTTGGCGATCGCCCACCTTCTCCGATAGCTCTAACCCTTGCTGTAAGCGATCGATCGCCATTTCAAACACATCCGGATCGGCTTGTTCTAACTGCTGAGCTTGGAACACTTCGCTGTAGCCCAGGTTGGCTAAGGCATTGGCTTCACCCAGGCGATCGCCCTTCTGGCGGCTGAGAATTACCGCTCGCTGGCTGTAGTTAATCGCCTCAGCAAAACGATCTTGGACAACACAAACCCGACTTAGGTGATTCAGGTTGGCAATTTCACAAGGGGTATCCCCGGCAGTGCGGGCAATCTCCAGGGCCTGCTGGTGAAAGGCGATGGCCCGATCGGTTTGCCCTAATGCCCGCATGGAAGAACCAAGCAGGGTAAGAATTCGCGCTTTTTCCTGAGTCCCTTCTGCTTGGCGCAAAGGCTCATCCAGGTAAGATAGAGCATCTCGCAGATACTCCCCCGAAAATGAAGCAAAAATGCCGCCGTAAAGGGGGAAATAGGGGCGTTGAGCAAATACCCGCAGGATTTGTAGCGTTACCTGAAAACAGCCGTTGACGAGGCGATCGCGATGAGATACGGTGGATTGTCCTAAGCCATTGGCAAGCTGCGACACAATCACTGAAAACACTAGAAATGTTGAAATGGACAGTTTTGCGCCCACCTTGGCGTCGTAAACCAGCTTATCGAACCAGTTGACGAGACCTTGCTGTAAGCAGCGTAAGACCCCTACTAACTCTACGAAGTCGCTCAGGGTTAAGCTGCTCTGTTGGTTGACCCACTCAACCGGCGATTGCCCTAAGGCTAATGCCCGGAACAGCGATTGCGGCACCGGGCTGTTGACCTGCTTGGCCCAAACTGCCCAAGGACCTTGCTCACCTGGCACGCCCCCAAACCCCAGTTGCCCTCGGCTTTGGTCATAAATCCAGCTGACTAAATGATTTTCCAAACGGTTCCATGACTCTAAGCTACGCAGAATGCCTTGAGAAATTTGCTGAATTTCCTGCTGGGCATCATTGGATAGATCCGGATCACCAGACTCTTGCAGCGATCGCATCCCCTTAGCCAACTGCTGCCACTGCGCCAAACTGAGGGGCTTGGGCAAATTAGGGTCTGTCACCTTCAGAAAAACGCTAAGGCGATGATCTGAGCTAACCAGCTGCTGCAAGGCGGCGTCTAGAACTGCCGTTACTTGGTTTTGGCTTTGCCAGCGTTCCCATTCTCCCCGAATCGTTTGCAGCGCTCGCAGGCTGCGGGTGGCTTTGGCTTGCTTCAGCTCGTCAGTTGAGGCTTTAGTTTGCTGCTCTACTTCAGTCAGCCGATCGCCCAAACAGCGTTCAAAAATTTCGCCTGTGCCAGCGCTAACTCCCGCTTGAAGCATCTGATAGACCTGCTCTTTCGAGCGAATCTGACCTTTCAGAGTCATCTGCAAAATCTGGTCAATCAGCGCCAAGTAGCGATCGCGCAACGAAGGAGCATCTGACATGAGGATAGAAAACCCCGAACCGATTCGGGCTGATAGTGTTCATCTCCAGCTTACAAGCTTAATCGCAAGCTGATAGGAGGAACCTTAACAGGTTGTTGCGCTTACCATCAACTTTTTCAAAGATTTCAAGCCCTTTTTCACCCGACGAGACACCGTTACAGCACTGATGCCCAAGCGGTCTGCGGTTTCTTTCTGGGTCAGATCATGCAGAAAAACGAATTCCAAGACTTCGCGAGTCCGCTTTTCCAGTTGAATCAGCGCTTGCTGCAAGCGAATCTGGTCTTCTTGAGCTAACTGAAAGCTGTGGTACTGCGCATCAGGAACCAGATCGCCTAACGAAGTAGAGCCTTCTTCCTCGTCTCGCACGGGAGCATCTAGACTCAACGGTGCCCGATTGCGATAGGCCAGCTTAACCTCCTGCCATTCCGCTACAGAAATCTCTAAAACTGCTGCCACTTCTGCATCGGTAGGCTGGCGATGAAGTTGAATATGCAGTTCACGGGTGACGTTGGCTGCCTGATGCTGCAGCGCTTGCCAGCGTCGAGGCATCCGCACCGTTGAACCTTTATCTCGTAAGTAATGTTGAATTTCACCCCGAATATAGGGGATTGCGAAAGAGCTAAAGGCATGCCCCTTGCTCATGTCAAAGCGTTCAATCGCTCGAATCAGACCTAGACTGCCTACTTGCAGCAGATCGTCATAACCTTCAGTACATTGATTGACCCAATGATGGGCTTCCTTTCTCACTAATCCAAGATTGATCTGCACAAGTTGATTGCGAATCTCTGCGCAAGGAGATTTTTGATACTCCCGCAACAGCTGTAAACTCTCGCTCTTGAGTTCATTTGCCACTGAAACCAAATCGGAGGGAGCTGGGGTAAGCATGACGATATTCAGGTAGGTAGACCGCACACCACTAAAGAATCTAAGCCTAAGCTATGACGAAATCAAATTTAAGCCTGTTGAAATGTTAGAGATGTCCAACTTGAAACTGAGAAACAAGGTTGACAATTTTGTAGAGTATCAGCTTTTACATTTAAGTAGAGCAACCTGGATAGGGAGACAAACAAACTAAGTGAATAGTAGGTCAAAACTGATATAGAAACGCAAAAATCAGTTCGTCTTCACCTATTTTTGTTGGAGTCAAGAGTTGCTATGAGTTCAGCTTTCAGTAGGTTGTAATCAACAGGTGTTTTGCGATCAGCTTGATTATTCTTTTGGTTTGCAAATCAACAGTATTCTCTGATCAAGGGCTACAACAACGGCATTTTTACGGAATCTTTTGCAGAGCCTTCCCCCACCTCAAACCGTTTCACCTATGAATAATCTGGTGATTTTTGGATGAGAGCTGAGAAAATAGTGGTCAAGAAAGCAAAGATTTAGCCTGACGTGATGAACAGCCCAATGGCTGTTCTGAATTGCGTAAACACCAGGAGATTTTGTGAAAGCCGCGCAAAGTGGGGCTTTCACAAAATCTCCTGGTGTTAGTCAATCGCGAGGTGCTATGGCTTGCCGTCAGTGATAGGTAGACCTGAAAAAAGGAGGGGTGGGTCACACCCCTCCTTCAACGAATCATTTGCCAAAGCCCATCCAGTCTCGGCCAATTGGCTAGTTCTAATTAAGCATCCTCTGGTTCAACTTTGGCATAGAACAAGCCGCGAATTTTCACATCTAGAGGAGGCTTACCTCCCATATCCGTATCAGAAGGCTGAAGGCTCTCAAACGTGCCGGCAACTTCGCCAGTAAGGCTATTTACCTTAGCTACTTGTAACGAAATTTTGCCCTTGCCAGTCTCAAATTGCTTCAGGTTATCTTTTAGCAGTTCTTCATCGTCTGCTCGAGAAGGCAAAGCGACTGCGTTGTCATACCCTGAGGTCAAACCTCGCCCCTTTGGATCCAGGAAGTTGGATGTTCGGTAAGAGGGAACTCTGTATTCACCGATCAAATCTGTGGAGGTGTTGATGCTATCTCCTTTCTCAGCAGCAGCAACCAGACCTTTGACGGTGAAGAGGAAAGGTACGAGTTCGCCATTGGGAAGTTTGACAGTAACTGCTTGGAAGTCAAACCCATCTTCTTCAGTAAATGTCAGGCCACCGCTTGGCTCAACCTTGAGTTTGCCACTCACTTGGTCGATCGTAGAGGTGTAGCGCGTCATCACCTTGCCTTGGACGAACTGTGCCTCCCGACGCTTATTAGTAGATTCCTCTTTGACAAAGACGCTAGTGGGTTCTAGGCAAAGTCTGTTCATGATATACGATTTACCCGGTTCCAGAGGAATTGCACCTCGTCCGGTGTCGTCTAGTTGAGGACAGGAATTAGCAAGACCTGTTCCTCTGATGTCCTCATAAGTTAGTGCAGCAGTTGCAGTGGTTGAACCGCCACCATCACTACAAGCAGTCAGCAAACCTAAGCACACTGCCAGGAATGCAGCAATTAAAGCGCGATACCTCATGGTCAACCTCTAGTATCTAATGTGGAAACCCTACCCGTGTGATTTTAAATATTAAGCCTTGGTTGTTAAGCTCTGGTTGTTTGGAGCTAGAGTTGATCTCCTGGCCAGTCACTTGGCAAGCGCATTTGGTTAACCAGAACTTTCAGTAGATTCAGCTACTGACTGAGGCTCTGGTGAACTTTCCATTTGATAGCCTTGTAACTCGCAGATCCTTTGCCGAAAAGTTATGAGCAAACGAACACTCACTCCAGATCAGCCCCAAGTGCTTGCTTTAAGACTTCAATACTGAAATTTTACAAGACCTTGTTGCCTTTCTTATGTCCTATTAAGTAGTTCCCCTGCTTTTAGCGCTCGTCAAACATCGCAAGCCCCTTGTGAGCAAAGCTTTTCAGCCGATCCCTTACCTGCCTACAAAGACTTGGGTAGCCTTAATATTTTGTCAAGTTATGTAAATCTAGGCTCAAATAACAGCCTATTTGGTGGCTAGGTACCCCGAATTCGGAGGACTTTTTAATTAGATTTTCAGAAGCAAGAGAGTTGTTCATCGTTTCAGTTCATGATTCAGTAGATCGCTTTATGGCGCATTGTGAGAGAAGACATTGTGAGAGAAGACCTTGTGAAAGGAGTTGATGTGGGAGAAGCCGATATGAATGAGGTGGGGGAGATGAATCTGAAGCGATCGCTCAGTGATTCAGAATCTGTAACTTCACAGCCGTCCAATGCTGAGCGGGCGAATTTGGAAACGATTGGTACATTAGTCCGCGCTGCTGCCCAAGAGCGTCAGGGGCAGAGTCTAGAACTACTTGCCTTACTACGCCTTTTAGAGTCCTTGCATCAAGAGATCCGCGACAGTCTATTTCAAAAATCTCTACCCGACAACCGTCAGGCGCTCTATGCACTACTACGAGACATTGAGGCAGATGGCGGATGGCCCTATATTCATCGCATGAAGCTACAGGAGTTTTTAGCAAACTTAGTCATGCAGTTGGATGAGGAAGCGCCCGAGTCAGAGTAACTCCTTAGTTCAAGTATCTTGGTTCAAGTATCTTGGTTCAAGCCTGTTGGTTCAGGTTTCTCAGTTCATCTGGGTTAAGTTGGCGATCGCCCGAGTCGCTGAGGCGATCGAGAGTGCGGATAACCGACTCTGTATCTATCTAGAGGCAGGCGGTCGTTAGAATGATAGACAAAGCTACATCACTATAAGGTTCCATGATTCCTACCGTTATCGAACAGTCTGGTCGCGGCGAACGAGCATTTGACATTTACTCCCGCTTACTCCGAGAGCGAATTGTCTTTTTGGGACAACAGGTTGACTCTGATCTTGCCAACCTGATTGTGGCGCAGATGCTGTTTCTGGAAGCCGAAGATCCAGAGAAAGATATCTACCTCTATATCAACTCGCCGGGTGGCTCGGTGATGGCAGGATTGGGCATTTTTGACACCATGAACCACATTCGCCCAGATGTCTGTACGATTTGTGTGGGTTTGGCTGCCAGCATGGGCGCGTTTCTACTCAGTGCAGGAGCTAAGGGTAAGCGCATGAGCCTGCCTCATTCCCGCATCATGATTCATCAGCCTTCAGGGGGTGCCCAAGGTCAGGCAACGGACATTGAAATTCAGGCAAAGGAAATCCTCTACCACAAGCGCAAGCTCAATGAATGGTTGGCAGACCATACGGGTCAACCCCTCGACAAAATAGAGCAGGATACCGAGCGTGACTTCTTTATGTCAGCTGCTGAAGCCAAAGATTATGGCTTGATTGATCAAGTGATTGATAAGCGCTCGGTGGGTAGCCGCCCTGAAGCGGCATTGGTGAGTTAAATCTGAAGCCAATTCACTGAATGTCAGATTGGCTCAGATTAGCAAGATTAGGATTGGGTGGAGGGACTGCAGTAGCCCCTCCACCCAATTACCCAATGCGCTTAAGATTCAGGGGTTAAAAAAGCGATTCGGTTGGAGAAGGTTGAGTTTCTAAAAAGCGCAAGAAATCTAACAGCTCCACATCATCAAGTTCCTGGCGCGATCGCTTTCCATAAGTTCGTCGCAGGTAATTTCGCCCCTGTTCCGTTGTCCAGCCTAGTCGCTTCATCTCGACACCAATCCGAGCGATTTCATTAGATCGATCACTCGATTCTCCAGTTGATTCAGGTTTTTCGGGGGATTTTTCTGAAGATTTCTCTGGAGGTTTTTCTGGGGACGACTCGGTTTTGCGCTTGGCTGATTTCTCAGATTTAGCTGGTGCCGTCCGCTCAGGTACAACCGGAATTTCTGGCAAAGGCAGCTCTGCGAGGGTATCTGGGATCTCTAGCGCTGGAGGCTGGCTCAGCAAAGGCAAGTGGGTATCTAGGTCTAACGCTGAGTTTTGAGCCGGATCGGGCGAGAACGATAATCCAAAATCTGGGGCGATCGCTGAGTCTGCTGGGACTGGCTCTTGAATGACTGGCTCTTGAATTTCTGAAACAGTTTGAGGCAGATTTTGAGCCATTGGCTCCTCAAGAGCCGATGGCTGAGCTAAAAAATCTTGCGGTAGGGAGGGTAGCGTCAAATCTGGAGGAGGACTGTAACTTAGCCCCGCAGATTCGGGAGGCATGTAAGGGAGTGTTGCCCTTTGGGAGTTAAAACCTGGCGGCAATGAAAGACCGAACGCTTGCAAAGCTCGAATTTTGGCTTGGTCTTCTGCTAGTTCAAGGTCTGGATTTGTAGTCATGCCGCTCGCTAGCGAAACGCTACCCACCTGAACGAGGGCGCGAACGACATAGTTTCCTTGGTGAATGGTCAGGAGTTCAGCAACGATCGCACCCATTGGATAATGGGACTTAAACTCATTCAAGAGCGTCAATAGAGTCGAGGAGTTAGGTTGCAAGGCAGCAATGGGGATGGATACAAAGTGAAATTAAGTTGAGAATAGTTAGATACTATAGCAATCTCAAAAGCGATCTTAAACAGGTGTGAACAATCAGGAGAATATCTTAGCTGCTCAGGCTCACGGCTTAGACTTGACCTCATGGCAAGATTGTATGATTGATACGGGATTGCCGAAGGTCAAATATTAGTCTGAACAAATCGCATTGATCAGAGCGTGATTGGGAATTTTTAAGAAAGATTCTTGTTTATGGATCTAAGATTCAGAGAAACAGAAGATCTAGGTTGTTTGGGAAAAGTATCAGGGTATCTGGGTTGGGTAGGTAATCTTGGCAGTTTAGACGTTAAGCTGAAGGTTAGAGAAGCAACTCCTCTAGCGCCCAAATGAGTAAAATAAACCAGTTTAATTGCTAGTTAATTGCTAGACTCGCACACGCTGTTGACATTCATTGCTCGTGAATTTTAATTACTGATTAATGCTAGATCAACTCTTGAACTTTTCTCCGAATATTAGTGCTGATACCTTGCTGCTGTTGCCGGTTTTAGTAGCGTTAGAGGCAGTCTTGTCCGCAGACAATGCGATTGCCCTGGCTGCAATTGCTCAAGGTTTGGATGGGCAGGAGATGCAACGCCGCGCTCTTAATCTAGGATTGGTCGCTGCATTCGGGCTCCGGGCAACCTTGATTTTAACGGCAACTTGGGTGGTGCAGTTTTGGCAGTTTGAGCTGTTGGGTGCAGCATATTTGCTGTGGCTGGTATTTCAGTATTTTACCTCCAACGAGGTTGAGGATAAATCAGGACACCATCTCCATCATCATGGCCCCCGGTTTGCGAACTTGTGGCAAGCAATTCCCATGATTGCCATTACCGATCTGGCATTTTCACTAGATAGTGTGACAACGGCGATCGCAGTTTCCAAAGATACCTGGCTGGTTTTGACAGGGGGATTTATTGGGGTAATTGCGCTGCGGTTCATGGCAGGCTTGTTCATCCGCTGGTTGGATAAATTTACGCATCTAGAAGACGCTGGGTTTATCACAGTGGCTTTAGTAGGAATCCGCCTGCTGCTTCGAGTGGTTAATCCTGAGTTTGTGCCACCCGAATGGCTCATGGTGCTCATGATCGCTGGAGTGTTTGCCTGGGGCTTCTCGAAGCGGATGGATACCTTGGAAACGGAGCCAGAAGTTCTGCCAGAATCTGTCACGATTGAGCTAGAAACTCCGCTGCCTGAACCTCAAGAGATGACAGTAGAGTCGTAGCGGCATAGGGATTGGTTAATTTTCCAGGCATTTCGAGACTTTCTGATTTTAAAAGTCGGCTGTAGGAGCGCTCCTACAGCC
>DATNOY010000066.1:0-15667 GCA_036703495.1 Coleofasciculaceae cyanobacterium | reverse complement strand
TTGAACTGTCGCCCCTGCTGCTGAAGGTTGCGGAACATGTTGCCAATCAAAAACCCAAAAATGGCAACCAGGATCAGTACTACGAACACCTGAAGGGCAATTCGGACAAAGCGCTGGTCTCGCCAAAGAGGAATTTTTTCGCCGCTGTCGCTGGATAGGCTCATACCATGTCTGGCTCTTAGATAAAAAATGTTAGAAGCAGAATTCCAAGCTGAGAAGAATCAGGATGCCAATTTGTGGAACGGCTATAGGGATAGGGGCGTTCTGAGAGAACACCCCCATACCAGACGTTAAATTACCTTAACGGAACGGCGGAGAATACATTAGCCCCCCATCTTTCCAGAGCTTGTTGTAACCGCGATCGATTTTGAGTTGAGAATCCTTACCGATATTGCGTTCGTAAATTTCGCCGTAATTGCCGACGGACTTGATCACTTTTACCATGAAGTCATCGGGCAGCCCCAGCTGCTTACCTAAATCGCCTTCCTTACCCAAAAAGCGCTGAATATCAGGACTTTTATCCTGCAGCTTTTGATCGACATTAGCCTGGGTAATGCCAAACTCTTCCGCTTGGAACAAGCCATAGGTTACCCATCTGACCACATCAAACCAGCGAGAGTCATTGTTGACCGTGACAGGGCCCAAAGGCTCCTTCGACAGCACATCCTCTAACAGAACGTTGTCACCTGGATTAGGCAATGCTGTGCGTTTTGCAGCGAGCTGAGAGCGGTCAGAAGTAATTGCTTCACAGCGTCCTTCTTGGTAGGCAGCAAAGCCAGCATTAGAATCTTGGAATTTCACTTCGTTGATTTTGATGCCTGCCTCCGTTGCCCGAGTTGCCAAGTTCAGCTCAGTTGTAGTTCCCGTTTCCACACAAACGGATTTACCGTTGAGATCCTTGAAACTTTTAACTCCACTGGCTTTAGTCGTCATCACGCCTTGACCATCAAAGAAAGTGGTTGGCCCAAATTCCAAGCCATTGCCACCGGCAGCATCGCGGCTGGCTGTCCAGGTGGTGTTGCGAGACAGCATGTCCACTTCGCCACTGGTGACTGCCGGGAAACGGGCGGTAGAGTCTAGGTTACGAAATTCAACCTTTTCTGGATCGCCAAATATCGCGGCGGCCACAGCCTTACACACATCCACATCTAAACCCGTGTATTTGCCGCTGGAATCTACGAAGCTAAAGCCTGGAATGGTGCCTTCAACCCCGCAGATTAACTTGCCACGAGACATAATAGTATCCAGGCGGCTAGGCGCACTAGCAGCCGCTGCCCCAGGGGAAGCAGAAGCACCGGGAGATGCAGAAGAAGTTGTTGCTGTTGGCGCAGCGCAGGCGGTCAATGCTGCCACTGAGAGGGACACCGCTAGCAGTTTAGAACCCCACTTAAACATAATTCTCGTATTCACTCCTTGAAACTGGGAAAACGAACTTATTATCTGAACAAACCGCTCAGCAGGGCTGAAAAGTTCTATCCTCAGACCGATGTGCTGACTTAGCTGAATATCCTACTGCTTCATTGTCCAGTAGTGCTAAGTTGCATTGCAAAAAGCAACGTAGGCTGCCGCACCTCCAGTTTTTCAATGACCCTCTTGCTCATCAGCTTTTTGGATTGGTTGTGGAGAGCTATGCTCCTGCCAAATCCAATTCAAAAGATTTTAGATGCCGGATCATTGACTCAGCCACCGACCGAGTCAGTAAACTGAGCCATTGAAAAACTGGGCTGTGTTCAACTGTCCCCCTAGCATTCCATTGCTATGTGGATTTGTTTTGTATCGAACTTCACATCTTATTGGAATTGGGTAGCAAGTCTCAGAGATTCGCATCTGTAGATAAGCTCGCAATAAGTAGATAGCCATAATTAAACATAAAACTTTAAAACCCCGTGCCGTCTGCTGCGCGGGCAGCACAGGGTTTTAAATCTGGTTTTCAATCACGCCGAGGTTCTTACTCAAAGTAAAGTGTGCAGAAGTAGTAGTACAGATTGGGCAATACTAAGGCATTCAGACTTTTCAGACTTTAAAGAAAATTGATTCTCACGGCCCTCTGCTTTAGTACAGCATGATGAATACACCCGATCGCCTCAAAGAGGAAAACCTGAAACGCCTCCAGATGTTTCTCTATCTCGTACCCGTGGTGGGTTTTTTCCCAGCGCTCTGGACGCTATACCGGGGTGGCAGCGATCGCGAACTTCGTAATGTCAGCCGATTAGCCGTAACGCTGGCTGTTAGCTGGCTGCTAGGATACTTGCTATTGGGAGCTGGGGCGGAGACGTTTGATGCGGCCAGCCTCCAGATGTTAGTCCTGGCTAGCCTACTCACCTCTGGCTATTTTGTCGTCAATATGACGCTCATGGTGCGCCTCTGGCGGCGAAAAAGCTTGCGGTTGCCAGGACTGAGCCGGTTGGGCGATCGCTTGCCATAAAGCCCTAGCTGAAAGTTTAAGTTTTAAGTTTGGAATTGGGGGTTCTAATCTCTCAGTTCCAGACTAAACTTGAAACTCAGTATTTGCTGCCAATCCACCCCTAGCGTGTGAGGAAGTCTGTGTCCATCAACCTTCTCAATTCTTCCCCTCCCCCTCCTCAACAGCCCTCAACTCATAAGCCACGCAACTTACGCTGGCTATGGCTGGCGCTGGGAATGACCGGAGTTGCCGCAATATCCGCCACAGCTGGAGCGCTACTGGCAGTGTCTATGTCCAGTACCCCTCTGGCGCAGCGTCATCTCACCCCAGCAGAAGCAAAAGTGTTTAACCGGGGCCAAATCTCTAATGGAGATCTGCACCTGCCTACCCTTACCCGCCCAGTTAACATCTTGGTTTTGGGAACTAAGGTGCTATCTTCTGATGTGTCTAATCCACCCACCAACGCCCAAAACCTCAGCTATGATCCCACCATTAACTCTTTGGAAGGATTATCTGACACCATGCTGCTGCTGCGCTTTGACCCTGCCAACCAGCAGCTCGTGGCTTTGTCCATTCCTCGAGACACGCGTACCCTAGTCCCCGGAGGCGGACTCACCAAAATCAATGAAGCCAATGCTACGGGTGGGCCGGCCTCAGCGGCCAAAGCCGTTAGCGATCTATTAGGGGGAGTGGGCATCGATCGCTATGTGCGCATCAATGTTTTAGGTGTCGGCAAGCTCATCGAAACTCTGGGCGGGGTTACCGTCTATGTGCCAGAGGACATGCAGTATCAAGATGAAACCCAGCATTTATACATCAACCTTAAAAAAGGAGAGCAGCATCTCAATGGAGAACAAACGCTACAACTCCTAAGATTTCGCTATGACCAGTATGGCGATATTGGCAGAATTCAACGCCAGCAGATGTTAATGCGAGCGTTAATGGAACAATCGTTGAAGCCTGCAACCGTTACTAAACTTCCAGAGATTCTCTCCATTATTCAATCCCACATTGACACTAACCTCAGCGTTGAAGAACTGATTGCGCTTGCTGGCTTTGCCGCTCAGATCAATCGCTCCAAAGTGCAAATGCTAATGGTGCCTGGAGAGTTTTCGGGTAGCCAATATGAAGCTAGCTACTGGCTGCCCAATGCCAATAAAATTAGCGCCTTAGTCAGCCGCTATTTCGGCGTCACAGCCCCCGACTATAGCGTTGAAAGTAGTTCAGATAGCACATCCATTAGAGTGGCCATCCAAGACAGCACAGACCAAGCTGAAACAACTCAAAAGCTGATGCAAAGGCTGAGCACGTTCGGATATGACAATGCTTTTCTGGATGATCCATGGAGTCAACCGTTGACCAGAACTCGGATCATTGCTCAACAGGGCAATCAAGATGCGGCCGAAGCCATTCACAAAGTCTTAGGCTTTGGGGAAGTTCTAACTGAAAGCACAGGCAACCTGCAATCCGATGTCACCATCCGGTTAGGAAAAGACGCATTATCCGTGCTCAATTCTCCAACAGCTCCCGCTTCTCCCGCTGCTGCTCCTGCACCCGCAGCCCCCGCTTCTCCCGCTGCTGCCTCTCCTGCACTATCGGTTCAGCCCATACCGTCGGCCCAGCCCAACCCCAGTAGTTCTCCCGCTTCAGTCAATGTCAATTAACTGTGTCAATTAACTGTTAATTAGCTGGTGTCCGATCCACTCTTGCAAAATTGGATTGACTAATTCTGGCGCTTCATCTTGCGGACAATGTCCAACGCCTTTTAGCGGAATAAACTGCTGCACACAGGCATACTGAGACAGCTTTTCTCCCAGTGCGATCGGCTCCCAGGGATCGGCAGTGCCCCACAGTATTAAAGCAGGGCAGGGCAACCGTTCCAGCAAATCTTCAGGGAGGGGGCCCTGGGAATAGCGAGTGAATGCCAGAAACACATCTGCCGCTCCAGGTTCAAAGGCAGGAGCCATCAGCAAATCAACCAGTTCATCGGTGACAGCTTCAGCGCGACCATAGGCTTGCAGTAAAATTTTGCGCACAGTCTTAGGCTTGGCAATGAGCCGAAAGAATCCATGCCCTAGCCAGCGAACTGACAGCAGGTTCTGCAAAATCGGCGTACCCATACGCCGATACCAGGGCAATTGGTCACGGCGGCGATCGTGCAGCAATCGCAACGAACAATTCAGCAGCGCCACTCCTGAAACCATCTCAGGATGATCAACCGCTGCCTGCATCGCCACAATCGAACCGATGGAATTTCCTACCAGGACTGCCGGTGTTCCGACAACGTCTCGACAAAAATCTGCGATCTGCTGTCCCCAGGTTTCAAAGGTGTAGCTGATTTCAACATCAGGCTGAGGCTTAGCAGACCCCCCAAACCCAATCAGATCGATCGCATACACCCGAAACTGCTCAGACAGCGCCGGAATATTTTTGCGCCAATGTCCCCAGGACGCCCCAAACCCATGAATCAACACCACCGCGCGCCCCGTAGAGCCTTGCGCCTGATAACAAATGGGAAACCCTCGCCACATCCAGGTTTGAGGAGCTGCGAGGGAATTAAGGAAGGGGATAGGAGCCATGTTCAGAAGGTTACAAAACTTTACCTTCTTCTATTTTGACAGTTTTGGGAACAATCGTCCGTTAGCCAAAACGACCACTCACATAATCCTGGGTTGCCTGCTGCTGAGGAGCATTAAAGATGTTGTAGGTCTTGTCATATTCCACCAGGTAGCCATAGCGGCTGCCCCCGTCTGTGGCCTCGGCGTTGAAGAAGGCAGTCATATCAGCTACCCGTGAGGCCTGCTGCATGTTGTGAGTCACGATGATGATGGTAAAACGCTGCTTGAGCTCATGCATCAAGTCTTCAACCCGTAAGGTAGAAATCGGGTCAAGCGCTGAGCAAGGCTCGTCCATCAAAATTACTTCTGGCTCAATGGCGATCGCTCTGGCAATACAGAGCCGCTGCTGCTGCCCCCCCGACAGCGACAGCCCGCTTTCCTTCAGCTTATCTTTGACTTCATCCCAAAGGGCAGCCCCTCGCAGCGATCGCTCCACCAGCTCATCCATATTGCCTTTGAAGCCATTGATCCGCGCCCCAAACGCCACGTTTTCATAAATCGATTTAGGAAAAGGGTTGGCTTTCTGGAACACCATGCCAATCCGTCGCCGCACTTCTACAGGGTCAATTTTGGGATCATAGAGGTCAACCCCCTGATAGGCAATTTTTCCCTCTACCCTGGCACCAGGAATCAGGTCATTCAGGCGGTTGTAGCAGCGCAGTAATGTACTTTTGCCACAACCCGATGGCCCGATTAAGGCAACTACATTATTTTTAGGAACATCTAAGAAAACATTGCGGACTGCCTGAAAAGCACCATAGAAGATCGAGACGTTCTCCGTCCGGATCACAATGTCATCATTCGTCAGCGTACTGTTTGCAGAATTGGGCCGAGTCGAGGGATTCATATGTCAAACCTTAGTAAACCTTGCGACGGGAAATCATCCGAGCCGTGATGCTTACCACTAAGATCAGCATCACCACAATAAAAGCTGCCACCCAAGCCAGCTGCTGCTGGTTCTTGTATGGAGAAATAGCGAAGTTATAGATCAAAACCGATAGCGTAGCAGTGGGTTCCCAAATTCCTTTGACGTCGTACTGGTTAAATAAGCAGGTAAACAGCAAGGGAGCCGTTTCTCCTGCCGCTCTCGCCAGCGATAGGGTGACGCCTGTGGCAATGAAGGGCAGTGCAGCAGGCAAAATAATTTGAGTTACGCTCTGGAAGTTGGTGGCACCAATGCCTACCGCTCCCAGCCGAGTATCTCTGGGAATAGACTTTAGCCCTTCCTCGGTGGTACGAATAATAATCGGCAGCATCAGAACGGCCAACGCCACACCGCCCGCCACCGCCGAAAAGCTGCCCGTTGTCAGCACCACTACCCCATAGGAAAACAAACCGGCAATAATGGACGGCACACCGCTGAGGACGTTGGTGCAAAAGCGGACAAAACGAGATAGTCCGTTGCCGCGTCCAAACTCCACTGTATAGATTGCGGTTAATACTCCAAACGGGACACTAATCAGCGCTCCGATTAAACAGGTTAGCAATGTGCCAACGATCGCATTCCGAAAACCACCACCTGTCAGCCCAGCTGCGGGCGGTAGCTCCGTAAAAATGGCAGGGCTAAGTCCGCCTATGCCATTCTTAATCACCATGAATAGGATGGAAGCCAGGGGAATCATGGCGATGGCCACACAAAGAAACACCAGAGCCGTCATCACATTGCCAAACAGCTTCCGACTAGAGGAAACGGCAAACTGATTGACCGGAGATTGAGAAGATGAAGAAGTCATAGCTTAGAATGAGAGGCTGCAGTGAAGGTGCATTGAAGTTACTCGACCTGCTGAAAGCGACTGACTACCATTTCTGCCAGCACGTTGACCACTAGCGTCAATAGCATGAGCACTAGGGCTTGATAGAACAAAGAAGACTTTTGCAAACCGCTCGCTTCCCCGAACTGGTTAGCAATTAGTGAAGAAATGGTTGAGGCAGGTGCAAACCAGGAAACATTAACTTTATTGGCATTACCGACGAGCATGGCCAGCGCCATCGTTTCACCCAAGGCCCGCCCCAGCGCCAGCATGATGGAACCAATAATTCCTGATAAGCCCGCCGGAAGCAAGACTCGGGTAATCGTTTCCCAGCGAGTTGCGCCCAGCCCATAGGCTCCTTGGCGCAGTTGCGGCGGCAAAGACACCATCGTATCGCGAGAGATGGCAATAATAGTGGGCAGAATCATGATGGCCAAGACCAGCGATGCGGCAAAGAGTTGGCGTCCTCCGGGTGGGGTGGAGAAGAAGGGAACCCAGCCAAAGCTTTGATTAATCAATCGCAGAACCGGTAGGATAGCTGGAATGAAGACGAAAATCCCCCACAAACCATAAACCACACTAGGAATTGCGGCCAGCAGTTCGATCACAAAGGCGATCGGCGTCAGAATCCTGGGTGGCAAAAAGTTTTCGCTCAAAAACACGGCCACCCCGACTCCCAGCGGCACTGCAAACAACAGCGCTAGAAAGGAGCTTAGGATGGTGCCATAAATCTGCGGTAGCGCGCCGTAAATGTCTTCCACCGGATTCCAGGTGCTGTTTGCCAGGAATCCTAAACCAAATTTCTGGATTGCAGGCAGCGCAATCGCCAAAAGTGAGTAAGTAATCCAAAGTAAAATTAAACCCACCGCAACGGCTAAGATCAGCGTCACCCAACGAAAAAGTTGGTTGATGAGCCGAACTGGTTGAAATTTACTGGAGGAGTCTAATAAGGTTTCTTCTGAGCCTGTAGTCAGCAAAGTCATAAGGGTTCAACTGTAACGGTTTAGATAAACGCAGTTGGATAGCTGGCTCTGAACAATAAATAAAGATAGATAGATAAATCAGGCTATTCCTCAACTTTAGCCTTTGGGGTATCCAGCCGTGTATCAAGCGATGTATCAAGCGGTGATCGATTAAGCCTTCAGATCCAGCGGATGCCGGGTCAGTCGTCGTAGGCGATCGGAATAGTTGCGCATTACTTCCAGGGCAAACATGGGAGTTTCCTGCACCGCGAATAGCAGCCGAGCTTGATCCATGTAGGCTAGTTTGCAATCTGTCCTGGCGATCGCAGTGTAGACCCTAATGCCATCCGGGTGAATTAAAGCCCCTGCCCCAAACACACTGCCCGCCTCAATGGTTTCTATGATGTTGCCATCCACTACCAAATCAACCGTACCTTCCAAAATTCCGTATAGATAGTCCCCAGGCTGTCCGTCTTCAAAAATTACTTCTCCAGCCGTAAAAAACTTGGGATCAGGCTGTCGCTGAAAAATCGCAACTGTTCTTGCGGGTTCTAACTTGAGTTGCTGCACCATCAGATCCTCGAAATACAGGGCGGGAATAAAATGCATTAGCGCAGAGGGGCATCCCAAGCTGCTTCCACAACATCCGTTTCTATCGGGAAAAAGCGTCCCGTTGCTTGCTGCTAGCCAAACGGGGAAAATGCCCACCCTACAGAAAATTTTGTGAACTGCATGAGATGGCAATTCCATCCATCCCATGCAGATAGGGAATACCGCTCTACTTCACCTTGCCTAGCTCGTCGGTGACTCGCTTCGCCAAGCTGTCATCTAGAGGCACATAGCCTAGCTCAGTTGCAGAGGTCTTGCCAGTCGTCAATGCCCAATTGACGACATCCTTCAGGGCTGTTCCTTTTGCCGTGTCCTTATATTCTGGGTACAACAGCAACCAGGTTAAACCCGAAATTGGATAAGCTTCTGGATTAGGAGAATCTGGAACCTTCAGCGCAAAATCGGCAGGAACCGTTTCGCCTTTGAATGCAGCAGCACCCGCTTCTGGAGAAGGAGCGATGATTTTGCCAGATTTGTTCTCGATCGCTGCCATCGATAAACCGTTTTCCTTAGCATAGGAATACTCGGTATAGCCAATCGCACCTGGGGTTTGCTGAATTTGAGCGGTGACGCCCTCATTGCCTTTTGCCCCGGTACCCACGGGCCACTCAACCGACTTGTTGGCTCCACCTTTCCAATCGGGGCAAGCTGCCTTCAGGTGGGTTGTGAACTGATAAGTAGTACCGCTACCGTCAGAGCGGTGAACAAATTCAATCGGCTGATCGGGCAAAGTTGCACCTGAGTTGGCTGCCGCGATCGCCGGATCATTCCATTTGGTAATTTTGCCAGTAACAATACCGCAATAAGCAGCACGAGACAGTTTTAGATCCTTAACGCCATCCAGGTTATAGGCAAACACAGTGCTACCCCCCGTCATCGGAATTTGGATGGGTTCTGCACCAAATTTTTCTTTAAATTTGGCCCGTTCTTCGCTCTTCAGCGGCGCATCCGATGCTCCAAAATCTACCGTACCCGCCAAAAACTGCTCAACCCCAGCACCGCTACCCACGGATTGATAGCTGATCTGAACACCAGGATTTGCTTTGTTGTAGTCAGCAAACCAGCGTTGATATAGCGGCGCTGGGAAAGATGCCCCAGCCCCACTTAGAGAAGCGCTACCAGCCCCGCCCGATGCGGGTGACGCCGCTGGAGATGAAGCACCCGCTGAAGGTGAAGTAGCAACATCGGGGCTAGAAGGGGCACAGGATACAGCCAACCCCATAGAGAGAGCCGTCAGAGTTGCCAGAAAAGTCCGTCGTTTGAGACGTGATTGGGATGTCATGCGATCTACTCAGTAGTGAGATTTTTCATATATCGTGTCGCAAGCATCCTACCTGTCTCAGGCGCTAGACAAAGTAATCTTTAGGTTAAGGAAAGGTTAACTCTAGCAAAAATATAAAAAGCTTAAGCATTTCTTAGGAAAATTTGTTTGCGGGGATACAAGGTGAGGCTTTACGAAAGCTTTTTTATGAAGAGAACTCAGCCGACCGGAATATCCTGCAAAATAGAAATACCCTTCCAACCTCTCTGCCAGAGAGCTCAGCTGTAGATATGTACCAGGTAATCTACGACGGTAACTGTAACCTATGTGTCAATTTGGTGCGATTGTTGGAAAATCTTGATCGGGGTGAGCAGTTTTTGTATGCGCCGATGCAAGACCAACCCACCCTCGACCGCTTTGGCATTACGTCTCAAGATTGTGCATTGGGCATGATTCTGCTGAACTTAAACGCTCCAGAGCAGCGTTGGCAAGGCAGCAATGCCGCTGAAGAGATTGGCCGACTGCTGCCGTTAGGCAAAGTTTTTGTGGATGCTTATCGGATGCTGCCTGGAACAAAGTGGGTAGGCGATCGGATTTATGAACAGGTACGCGATAACCGCTACAGGTTATTCGGCAAGCGATCGAAAACCTATCAATCTGCCTACCCCACCTGCTCATCTGATACGTGCAGTTCCTATTTTTCTAGATAGCGAGTTGATCAATTCTGGGGGGCTGATTCCCACGCTCTTCAGTTACCTGTATGGGGAGCAACTTAACTTTTTCAATATCCACTTAAAACTTCTCTAATTTGCATCTTTTCCAACCTCGCTCATGTTTGGAAAAACAAGTTTTGGATTAGCAAGTTATAGTCACCATACTTCATTGTTTTGCAGGCAATGACTTTAAAAGCGCTATGTCTTTTTTTGCGCTGTGCTAAACCTGCTAGAGTTTGCAGCTTGCCATATCGCTGTTCTCAATTGCATGCAGGGCAGAATATTTTTGAAAGCCTCACGAAGCAGAGCTCTCAAAAATATCCTGGTTTGAGTCAAGCGCAAAGTGCTATGAAGTTCTGTCTGTCTACACCTATCAACCATTAACCCATGTAGCGACTCTCAGACTAGAGGACATCGCGATTTTGCCAATTTGCTCTTATCCCACACTTCTTCGATAAGAGCCAATCCCCAGTTCAAAGGGAATCTAGAGAGTCGGTTCCCCTTTTTCAAGGCTACTGTGTACACACATCTTGGGATAAGCCAAAAACGCGGCTTCACCCCCTCAATCTTCACTTAGCAAGGGAGGAAATTCCGGTTCTCCGCCGGGCAAGGAAGAGAGAGGGGAATGATTCGACTTATATGTACACGGTAGCTCCTCTTCTGCAAGAGGGATTTAGGGAAAGCGTTGCAAAGGTAGACTACACGCAAGCTACTCTTGGCAAACCAGAAGATCAATCACTGCTTTGGCTAAAAAGCTGTGTTAAAGTCCGGATGAAGCTGTCAGCCAGATCAGGTAAAAAACACGTGAAATCAAGGTTTTTAAGGGTATAAAAAATTGCTATCTCTAGAAAAATCTTAGTGGTAATTTCTTATTTAATCCAAGCTAATTTATGTTTCCTTTAAGGGTAATCCTGAATAATTAAGTTAGGTCACTGAACTCTCACAGTTGATCCCTTGGAGATAACTAGTTTGACGCTTCAGCTTGAATTGTCCACAAACGTCAGATCAATAATATTTCATTTAAGTCTTCTACCAACCTAACTTAGCGCTTTAGCTAGTTCCTTCAAAGCCATTCTTTGCAATATCTAGAGCTTAAATAAATGACCGATTTTTATACATCCCCTAATGGCTTGGCGAATTATTCTTTAAACAAATTAGATCTTTTACAATCCTCGTTCTGTTTAGAGCAGCAGAATGTTGACACCTATCCTCTATCTCCAATGCAGTCAGGCATGCTATTCAATAGCCTGTATACCCAACAACCTGGAGTAGATGTTGAGCAAATCGTTTTAACCTTACGTGAGCCTATCAACACTGCACTTTTTCAACAGGCTTGGCAACAGGTTATACAGCGCCATGCTATTTTGAGGACGAGCTTTCGTTGGGAAGGGTTGGATCAGCCGGAACAGCAAGTCCAGCAGCAGGTTAATTTATTTATTTTGCAGCAGGATTGGCAAGGACTACCTTCAGCAGTCCAGCAGCAACGGCTCGAAGCTTATCTAAAGAGCGATCGCCAGCAAAGTTTCGACCTAGAACAAGCACCCCTCATGAGGTTGGCATTGTGCCAAACTGCGACAGATAGCTATCAATTCATCTGGACATTTCATCACATTTTGCTAGATGGTCGGTCTTTCCCGATCTTGCTTAAAGAAGTCTTTGCCCTCTACGAAGTATCTTGTCAGGGGCAAAATCTCCAGCTGGGTGCACCACCTCCGTATAAAAACTACATTAACTGGTTGCAACAGCAAGACATGACTCAATCAGAAGACTATTGGCGACAACTGCTAGCAGGTTTTACCCGACCTACACCTTTACCCAATGACGTAGCTAATGCCTCAGCTGAATCAGGGCAGGATGAAGTAGCAATCTGCTTATCCAGAGCAACAACGGCTGCTCTCAAAGCCATGGCTCAGCAGCAGGGAATTACGCCCAATACCGTCGTGCAAGGAGCTTGGGCGATTCTTTTGGGTCACTTCAGCGGCACCTATGATGTGGTTTTTGGAGCGACTCGGGCCTGTCGCCATGGGGTAGAGGCAGCCGAATCTATGGTGGGCTTATTAATTAATACGCTGCCTGTTCGGGTAAAGATTGCCCCTCAAGCCTCTCTCATCTCCTGGCTCCATGAGCTGCGGACTCAACATGTAGCGATTAGACCCCACGAACACACGCCTCTCACGCAAGTGCAGCAATGGAGCGAGGTGCCTGCTGGGGTGCCCTTATTCGACAGCATGGTGATGTTTGAAAATTCTTCCCTGACCGAGGCGCTACAGGCGTTAGGGGCAGAATGGCAAACTCGAGACATTAAACTATGGGAGCAACCTAGCTTTCCCCTAGTGTTAATCGGAAATCTGGGAACAGAACTGTCGCTGAGAGTTTCATACCGTTGCTCCCAATTTAGTGCTGCTAACATCACGCGGATGCTAGAGCGATTAAAGGTGCTGCTGGAAGACATGATTGCCAATCCAGAACAACGGATTGCTGATCTATCCATTTGGTCAACGGCTCAGCAGAATCCGCTTTTAGTGGAATGGAATGCGACAGAGGTCGATTACCCTAAGCATTTGCGCCTTCATGATCTGTTTGAAGCACAGGTTACCCAGACTCCTGATGCGATCGCCCTGATCTTCAATGACAAACAGTTGACCTACCGCGAGTTAAACCAGCAGGCTAATCAGCTGGCTCACTACTTGCAGAAGGTAGGTATCCAGCCAGAAATTCCGGTGGGCATTTGCATTGAGCGATCGCTGGACATGATCATTGGGCTGCTGGCCATTGTCAAAGCGGGAGGTGCTTACGTACCGCTCGATCCAACCTATCCCCAAGATCGTCTGGCCCATATCCTGTCGGATTCGCAGCTGGCAGTTGTGCTAACCCAGGAGAAGTTTCTGCCGATTGTGCCTAGTCAGGACGTACCGATCGTGTGTCTGGATCAAGACTGGGACACGATCGCCGCTGAAAGCATGGAGAATCCGACTAGCCCCGTCACTGCCGAAAACCTAGCGTATATCATTTACACGTCGGGTTCTACAGGCAAGCCCAAAGGCGTGCTGATTGAACATCGGGGGGCAGTCAACACGGTGCTAGATGTCAATCGACGCTTTCAGGTGAGTGAAGGCGATCGGGTTCTGGCTGTCTGTTCTCTCAACTTTGATCTATCGGTTTATGACGTGTTTGGGCTGTTGGGCACAGGGGGTACCGTAGTGATCCCGCAGCCGACCATCGCGCCGGATTTGGATCACTGGATTGACTTAATGGTGAAGTGCCAGATCACCGTCTGGAACTCGGCTCCTCCGGTGATGCAAATGTTGGCAGGGCATTTGGCAGATTGCGATCGACTGCTGCCAGCTTCCTTAAAACTAGTCATGCTAAGCGGTGACTGGATTCCGGTAACGCTACCTGACCTGATCCGTCGGCTCAAGCCAGGCGATGCGCCCGTTGCCATTATTAGCTTGGGGGGTGCAACGGAGGTATCCATCTGGTCTATTTTCTATGCGATTGAGGCGATCGATCCAAGCTGGAAGAGCATTCCTTATGGCAAGCCGCTGGGCAATCAGCAGTTTTATGTGCTGGATGAACAGCGCAATCCGGTGCCTTTGGGTGAAGTAGGAGAATTGTACATTGGGGGAGATGGCGTGGCTCGTGGCTATCTCAACCGCCCAGATTTAAATGAAGCCAAATTTATTGCTGATCCCTTCCGCGCTCATCCTGATGCCCGTCTGTATCGAACTGGCGATTTAGGTCGCTATATGCCGGATGGCAACATTGAATTTTTAGGACGGATTGATCACCAGGTTAAAATTCGCGGTTTCCGCGTAGAGCTGGGCGAAATTGAGGTGGTGCTATCGCAACATCCTGCTATTCGAGAAACCGCAATTTTGGCGCAGGACGATGCGACTGGCAATAAGCGACTGGTGGCATACCTCGTAGCAGAACGCAACTACACAGGACAGCTTGTCAATGAAGTTCGCAGCTTTTTGCAGGAGAAGTTGCCTGCCTACATGGTGCCTTCTGCCTTCGTAACGTTAACAGCACTACCGCTGACCCCCAACGGCAAACTCGATCGCAAAGCGCTGCCTGTGGCAGATCTCTCGGCTCAAGCTATGAATGCCGCATCCTCAGTGGTTGCGCCCCGGGATGAAATAGAGCGTCAGCTGGTCAACATTTGGCAAAGCTGTTTGGGGGTTCAGCCCATTGGCATCACCGATAATTTCTTTGAGCTAGGCGGACATTCACTGCTCGGCGTACGGCTTTGGTCAAGAATAGGAAAAACGTTTCCACAGAACTTACCGCTGGCAACTTTGTTTCAAGCTCCCACAATTGAGCAGCTTGCAAACCATTTGCGACGGGCGATCAATGCCCCGGTAGATGAGCCCGCCCACCTGCCTGCTTGTCCATCGCTGGTAATTATTCAACAAGGTGAGCGCGATCGCACTCCACTGTTTTGTCTGCATGTCCTGGGTCGTGGCTTGTCGTTCTACCGGCCGATGGCAAGATACGTTGATGCCAAGCAGCCCATCTATGGACTATCAACCCAGATTACAGGCGAAATTTTTCTCTCCAATCAAGTCAAAGATTTAGCCGCTCACTATGTCCAGCAGATGAGAATCATTCAGCCTCACGGGCCCTACCTGCTGGCAGGAGTTTCCTTTGGCGGATTAGTGGCTTATGAGGTAGCTCAGCAACTCGTTGCGCAAGGGCAGGAGATTTCCCTGCTGGCGCTGCTAGACACCCGCTTACCCAGTGCCTTGAAACCGTTGCCAAAGCCAAAGCAGCTCAAGAGACACTGGAGCCAATTGACCGATGCAGGCTTTAGCCATATGTTCTCCAAAATCCAGGCGCGGGCGATGGGGCAATGGCAACAGATCAGCGACGTTTGGCAAACTACATCCTAT
Organism: Coleofasciculaceae cyanobacterium; assembly: GCA_036703495.1. Classification (GTDB taxonomy): domain Bacteria; phylum Cyanobacteriota; class Cyanobacteriia; order Elainellales; family Elainellaceae; genus Drouetiella. The sequence continues at coordinate 457 of DATNOY010000066.1, read as the reverse complement.
GATGTGGGCATTAAGCTCAGTGAAATCACGGGACGACCACTGTCTGACGAGTGGCAAGATCACCTTTATCGGCAGCAAAATCGGCAATCCGCTGAAAGCTATACGCTTGAACCCTATTCTGGTTCCATTACCCTTTTTAGAGCGACTGATCAACGCTTAGGCGGTGGCTTGATGCTAGAACCAGATTTGGGTTGGCAAGATCTGGCAATGGGTGGACTGGAAATTCATCATATTCCGGGAGATCACTTGGGAATGTTGGAAGGCAGCTCAGCCCAAATTTTGGGAGAAACGCTGAATATCTGTCTGGCCGAAGCTTTGGGAGAAACAGTGCAGCGATCGCCCCTCCACAATTCTCCAACCCCATCTGACTATCAGCCTGATTTTTCTGAACTGAACGGACTGCAAACTGAGCGTGGCTTTGCTTAATTGTTTTGTGCTTACTTATTTTCGCTTAATT